>CAVJKE010000147.1:0-5240 GCA_963649695.1 bacterium | reverse complement strand
CCTCCTGAAGGGAGGCGTCTATATGTCATCTGAAGACAAGAAGAAGCTGGCGACGGTGTTGCTGGCGGAGATGGACTGACAGCCTGGACAGGGCCATCGGGACCTATATTCACCAGCCGTCAAGTCACTCAAAAGTGCCGTAAATCTCGTTGACCCGCTCCCCGTCTTCTGAATACTCTACGATGTTGACGGACTTTGGATTCGACAAGCCTGGATATTATGAACAGGTTTACTTCAAATATCGCATTGTGTTGCCGCCCGGTAGTTGACAGGTTGTCATCTGAGATATCTCACTTGTCATAACCGGGTTTTAACCTGAAATTGCTTATATTTGCGGTTCTATGAATTGCTTGACGATATTTCGGGGATTGGCGCTCGGGGCGGGGCTTATGCTGCTTCCGCTGGGCGCTTCCGCTATGGAAGCTCCGTGCGGTGCGGCTAATGCGGCCGCCCAGGTAATCCAGGGCAGCGATTACGGGACAGCTGGCTACATCAAGAGTGATGGAACTATCCAGGACAAATCCTACAGGACCATAGGCCACATCAAGAGCGACGGCATCATCCAAGACGGTTCCTACAGGACAGTAGGCCACATAAAGTCTGACGGCACTGTGCAGGACGCATCCTACAGGACCGTGGGCCACATCAAAGACGATGGCACTGTGCAGGACGCATCCTACAGAACTCTAGGCCACATCAAGAGCGACGGCACGGTGCAGGATGCTTCCTACAGGATACTCGGCCACGCCAAGAACATCCCTGTCAGATGGGCGGCGATCTTTTTCTTCTTCAAGTTCTAAAACGAGGATGATGCCGAAGCCGGGTCTCTGCGGAGAAGCAGGTCAGGAAGGATTATCATAACTTCCTTAACGCATACCTGTGGAAAGCCGCAGCAGAAATCTCTTAATCCCTGGATTTGGTTGAAATAACAGGCGATTTTTAAACCAAATCTTCAAGTTCAAGGAGACGGAAGAGAGTCAGACTTGGAATCTGTACTTAAACGCAGGGTCCCCAGGGTTCTCCTTTGCCGCCCCAATTCATAAGGGCATTTCCATCTGATTTTCAAGCGAAGGGAACGAGAGGTAGGTGGAAGCAAGTGGTTAACAAAAAAGTTAGTGCCTAAAACAATGATGTTTCAGACACTAACTTTCAATCTATTTCGGAGATATCAGTCTACGAAGACAATTTTGGACTTGTCTCTCGGTTTGGCATCCGGATTCTCGGCCGGATAGCCGAAAGCGATGGCGTAGAGAAGCTCATAGCCGTCCGAGAAAGCCAGTTTGTCAAGGAAGGATTTGCCTTCCGGAGACTTGAGGAACTGGACCGGACCGCCGAGGCAGCAGGAACCGATGCCGAGGGATTTGGCGGCGATGACCATATTCCCGCCAAGAAGTCCGCAGTCGATCTGCGACATTCCATATGTCGGGTCGCAGGCGATGAAAGCCACGACCGGAGCGTTACGGAACATATTCACAAACCCCGGATCCTCGCCGAACTTTGGATTGACAGCGAGGAAGGCGGCGGTCACCTCCGCGATCGCTTCGGCGTTGTCAACGACACGGATCTCCCAGCTCTGACGGTTCATCCCGTTCGGAGCGTTGATGCCGCACTCAAGGATGACATTCATCGTGTCGCGGGAGACAGGGACTGGTTTGTAGGCCCGTACGCTCCTGCGGGCCATTATCGTCTCGATGGCAGGCGATGTGATGCCTTCCGGCTGGGCCGATGCGGCAGGTTCTCCTGTCTGGCCGCAGGAAAGGGGTGCGAGGGCAGCAACAGAGGCCAGCGCCCAAAGAATTGATTTTCTAATGCTCATATCGAAGTGTTTTAGTGATATTATCCTATTCTCCGAAAGTCTTGGCGAGGACTTCTTCAATGACCTGAGGGAAATGCTCCATCTCAAGGACGTGTTCCTTGGCGGCGATGTCGTCGGGAGTGTCTTCAGGGCTGAGCGGCGTGCTGAACTGCGCGATGATCTCCCCGCCGTCGACCTTGCCGCTGACCCAGTGGACGGTCATCCCGGTCTCGGACTCCCCCGCCGCCTTAACGGCCTCGTGGACGTGGTGGCCGTACATGCCCATCCCGCCGAACTTCGGCAGAAGCGCAGGATGGAGATTGATCATCCTGCGGTCATATTCACGGATAAGGAAATCCGGGATGACGAGCAGGAAGCCCGCCAGCACGATGAAGTCTATTGAATATTCCCGCATCAGGGGCAGAAGATAGTCTTCGCGGTTGAGGTCCGCCTTTGGCACAACCGCTGTCGGAACGCCCAGTCTTTCAGCCTTTTCCAAAGCCGGGATGCCAGGTTTGTTGGCCACGACAAGGGCGACGCGCACTTTTTCTGAGCCTTTGAAGTACTTGATGATGTTCTCACAGTTCGTGCCGCCTCCCGACACGTACACAGCCATGTTTATCATATTGTAAGTAATAATTATTTACCATTTCCTCCTAGTCCCTCAGGAATGTTGCGGATGTTGATGTCGCGCTGAGGGAACGGAATTTCTATGTTATTGTCGTTCAATGCGTTGTAAATAAGCTCGTTGGCAGCGGCTATGTAGCCTGTGCGCTGCTCGACGAGCACGTACTGCTTCACGACCAGATCCACGCTGTTGTCGCCGAAACCGTTAAGCACAACCTGCACTCCATACTTGGGGTCGATGACCTGCCGGCCGAACTTGTCAGGTTTCTGGAGCGGAGCCAAAGCCTTGACTATCACCTTTCTGGCGACTTTGACATCGGTGCCGTAGGCTACTCCGACAGGCAGCCCGAGATATTCATAAGAATGGTTGCGCGTGAGGTTCTTGAAGTTCTTGGAGAACAGGGAACTGTTCTGGAAAGCCATCACGCTGCCGTCGAGAGCCTCGATGAGCGTCGTCTGGTAGGTGATGCTGTCGACTTTGCCGCGCACTCCGTCGCATTCGATGTAGTCCCCCACCCTCAGGCGGCCGGACATCAGCTGAACGCCATAGAAGAAGTTGTTGAGGATGTCCTTCATCGCGAAACCGAGACCGGCGGCGAGACCGGCCGTGATCACCGACAGGGATTTGGTAGGGATCTTCAGCAGGGAGATCGTCAGGATGAAGTAACTGCCCCAGACAAGGATTCCGATGACATTGTTGGCAAGAGTGAGGTTGAGCTCGTTCTCGCGGATCATAGATGCTCCGCTGCGGCTCAGGGCCTTGCGCATCTTGTAGATCCTGTAAAGGGAACGTACAAGGTAGCAGACGTACTTGAAGGCGAAGAACAGGCCGGCTACCAGAACCATCTTGGACAGAGACAGATGCAGGTACTCATAGTTGAAGAACGGGTAGAAGAACATGTCCATGCAGACCTCCGTGAGGTCAAAGACCTCGGACGCCATGTAAAGGCAGAACGGAATCGAGAGCAGGTACAGCACAGGGATCAGCACCATGTCGATGAGGTCGTAGAGCCAGGTGACGAGGATGTAGGATCCCTTGTCCTTGCCGACCACGTTGCGGTGCTTGATCCTGTAGGCCCTCACTAGAATGTCCACCCTCCTGCGGCGGTACCTTCTGAGAATATGGTCGCAGGCTACTATGAGCTGGGCGACCGTCAGCTGGAAGATCCACCAGATGTAGACCTGCAGGCCGAGAAGGCTGTAGCCGCAGATGGCTATGACGAAGGTCAGGACAGTCACGATGAAGGAAGCCACGGCGTAGTACTTGTCGCTTTTCGGCACTTTCGGGCCGTTGCGGTGGATGGAAGCCCACTGCCAAAGGCCGAAAGCCACCAGCAGCGGAGGGAAGACCAGCGCTATCAGGCTGTTAGGTATGAATATGATTCTGAATGTTATCACAAACAGTCCAACCAGCATTATCGGGGTGTAGACCGCCATTCCGTAGTTGATCTGCTTGCTTTCGTAGCGGATCAGGATCGAGGTCAGCACCGCGATGAGCAGGAGGGCGAACTCGATGAGAAGCCCGGAGGCCATCGTGAAGAAATTCGACGTAGCCGGAGCCTGGCGGACTATGCCGATCACCACCACGAAAAGAACAGCCGCGCCAAGCATGAAGATGGCGGCCTCACGCTTCTGGAACCATTCAGTCCGGAAGAAGCTGACCTTACGCATCAGCAGCTTGACTATCAGCATACTGAGCAGGGTGGCGATGGCCAGGTAGACAAGCACCATAAAGGAGAAGCCGAGTACGATAGGACCTTTCCATTCGCTCTTGACATCGGTCAGGTAGGCCCTGCTGTACTTGTCGCTGAAATCCTTGGATGCCCTTGAGACATAGGATTTCAGATTGGTCAGGATGCTCCAGTAATTGTCCTGCCCCTCGATGAAAATCTTCTTCTGGACGAGTTTGTAGCGCTCCTGGGCGTAGTCGTAGGCCTCTTTGAGACGTTTGTCGGTTGTCTCGTAGTACTCGTTGTCTTCGACCAGATGGGCGCGGGTCTCGGTGTACATCTGGAGAAGTTTGGAGGAATAGTAGAGGCAGCTGTCTCTCGCGATCTGGGACAGGCTGTCAAGGGTGAAGGACTTGAACTCGTGCGTTTCCTCCTCGTCGTGACGGCCGATCAGAGCCTTCGATTCGGCGAATGAAGTCCCAGGCAGGATGTGGCCCTCGAGAGTGGCCGACAAGGAGTCCAGAAGCGACGGGCCGAGGCTGTCCGGCAGTTCGACCATCTCCGGAGGCAGCACCTTCAGCGCCGTCACAAGACGGTCGTACCTGTCGATCTCCACGTCCAGATAGGAGATGATGTTGTCGTAAGGCATACGCCTCTGGGTGAAACTGTGGTACTGGTCGGTGGCGCGCTGGAGCGCGTAGGTGAGGTCGAACGTGAAATCCTGCTTCTGGGAGTAGAGCATCAGCGAGAGCTCGTTGCAGCTCTGGATCAGGTGGACGAGTTCCTCGTGCTGGCTGCCGTCCTGGCTCTCAAAGGCTGACTGGCTCTTCTCCATCTCTGAATATGCCTTCCGAAGCTCGTAGCGGAGCACCTGCAGGGTCTGCGAGAGGTTTTTCTCGTTGAACACCGCCTGCGATGAGACACAGGTCAGCAGCAAGCCGGCCACGGTCAAAGCAATCCTCTTGAATATCTTCATTTTAACTTTCCTTTATCACTTTACGGAACGGGAATCCCCGGCTGAAACGCCTTGCAAAATAATGCCCGTTCCGTAAAACTTACAAAATTAACAAATTTCCGACAAGGAACGGACAACCCGGCCGGAAATAACATACTGAAAAAATGATTATCCAATACCTGAGGAATATGAA
>CAVJKE010000146.1:0-5292 GCA_963649695.1 bacterium | reverse complement strand
GATCACTCCCATCTGAGCTTTCCCCAGCAGGGTGCCCTATCCTGTCCGGACTTTCCTCACCGGCCTGAAGCCGGCGCGGCAGACCGTCCCACCTTTTATGACGCGAAATTACGAAAAACTCTTGAAGCCTCTGCGTTCTGAAAACGATAAATGTGGCCGCCGGCTCAAAAAAGTTTCTGAAATAGCATTTTTTGACATAAATTTGCAGTCCAGTATTTGGAAAAAGTATGAACACAAAGTATGTTTTCGTTACTGGTGGTGTCGCTTCCTCTTTAGGAAAGGGAATCATCGCGGCATCGTTGGCCAAGCTTCTTCAGGCCAGAGGTCTCAGGGTTACCATCCAGAAATTCGACCCTTACATCAACATCGATCCGGGCACTCTCAACCCTTACGAACACGGTGAATGCTATGTCACCGACGACGGAGCGGAGACAGACCTTGACCTCGGACACTACGAGCGCTTCCTCGGAATCCACACTTCCAAGGCGAACAATGTCACCACCGGGAAAATCTACTGGACTGTCATCAACAAGGAGAGGGAAGGAGCCTACCTGGGCAAGACCGTGCAGATCGTCCCTCACATCACCGACGAGATCAAACGCAGGATGCTGCTTCTGGGCAAGACCGGCAAGTACGACATCGTGGTCACCGAGGTCGGCGGCACCGTGGGCGACATGGAGTCCCAGCCGTTCATCGAGGCCATCCGCCAGCTTCAGTGGGAACTGCCTGACGAGGACCTCATCAGCATCCACCTCACGCTCGTGCCTTACCTGCGCGCGGCCAAGGAACTGAAAACCAAGCCTACGCAGCACTCGGTGCAGATGCTCCAGCAGGCCGGCGTGCATCCGGACATCATCGTCTGCCGCACGGAGATGGAACTGACCCCGGAGATCAGACGCAAGGTAGCCCTGTTCTGCAATGTGAAGCCTGGCCACGTCATCCAGTCGATCGACGCACCTTCAATCTACCAGGTGCCTCTGAATATGGAGGACGAGCATCTCGACGAGATGGTTCTCAACCATTTCGGCATCACCGCCCCGGAGCCTGATTTCACAGGCCTCAAGGCATTCCTGAACAAACTCTACAATCCTAAGCATAGCGTCGACATCGCCCTTGTCGGGAAATATGTCGAACTCCAGGATGCCTACAAGTCGATCCTCGAGTCCTTCGTCCACGCAGGTGCGGCCAACGAATGCAAGGTCAATGTCCACACAGTGCAGAGCGAGCATCTCGACAGCTCGAACCTGGAGGAGAAAATAGGGAATATGGATGGTATCCTCGTCGCTCCGGGCTTCGGAGAGAGGGGGCTGGAGGGCAAGGTCCTCGCTGTCAGATACGCCAGGGAGCATCACGTTCCGTTCTTCGGAATCTGCCTCGGTATGCAGATGTGCGTTGTGGAGTTCGCCCGCGACGTGCTTGGCATCAAAGATGCAGTCTCCGCCGAGGTCGACCCTAACGCGGCCAATCCTGTCATCGACCTGATGGAGGAGCAGAAGAGCACCACCATCAAGGGCGGCACGATGAGGCTCGGGGCCTACGACTGCAAGCTTGAGAAGGATTCGCTGGCCTACAGGATCTACGGCACGGAGATGATTTCGGAAAGGCACCGTCACCGCTACGAGTTCAACAACGCCTACCTCGAAAGGATGGAGGCGGCCGGACTCAAGGCCACAGGCAAGAACCCGGACACCGGTCTTGTCGAGATTGTCGAGATCCCTACGCATCCGTTCTTCATCGGCGTGCAGTTCCATCCTGAACTCAAGAGCACTCCGGAGAAGCCGCAGCCGATCTTCGTCAACTTCGTCAAGGCGGCGATGGACTTCAAGGAGAACAAGAAGTAATTGATTTGGAATTATATGGGAAGGATTGTCGGGATATTCATAAACACTCTTCTGGCGCTTCTGGCGCTGGCTTCCTCTTCCTGCGCCGACGCCAAGGTGCGTCAGTACAAGGTGCAGGTGGTGAAGGAATATGTCCACGACAAGACCTCTTTCACCCAGGGGCTGTTCTTCCTGGACGGCCAGATGTACGAGAGCACCGGCCAGTACGGCGAGTCCACCTTCAGAAAGGTGGACCTCGCCACCGGCAAGGCCCTCAAGAAGTTCGACTTCGACAGGAAGTACTTCGTCGAGGGTTCCGTCGAACTCGGCGGCAAGATCTACATCCTTACCTGGACCAACAAGGTGGCCTTTGTCTACGACGCCAAGACCCTCACCTACAAATCGACGTGGAGTTATCCTCGGGAGGGCTGGGGTCTGACGACGGACGGCAAGAGCCTCATAGCCTCGGACGGTTCCTCGAGGCTTTACTACCTCGACGGGAACTTCAAGCAGACCAAGGTCCTGAATGTCAAATTGAACGGCAGGCCTCTGGGGATGCTTAACGAACTTGAATGGATCGACGGGAAGATCTGGGCCAACGTCTATCTGACCGACATGATCGTGATCATCAATCCTTCTGACGGCAATGTCGAGGCGACAGTGGACTGCGGCGGACTGCTGCCGTCTTCGCTGCGCGACGCCGACACCGATGTGCTGAACGGAATAGCCTACAATCCGAAGGACAAGAAGATCTACCTCACCGGCAAGTGCTGGAAACGGCTCTATGAGGTGAAACTGGTGGAAAAGAAATGACAGTGTCGTCCCGGCTTCGAGCCGTGACGACATTAATATTGAAAAATAACAAGCGGGGGTACTGGACTTGCAGTCCGGTTGAGATCATACCCAATGAACCTGATGCGGGCAATGCCGCCGAAGGGAAGCGATGTCTCACAATGCCGTCAACGGCAGCCCCTTGCATTAATATTCAAAATTATGCGAGGTTTTTTGTTTTTAGCAGCGGCCTTCGCCGCCCTCTCTCCGCAGACTCTCCGGGCGCAGAGTCTGCCTGACACTTCAAAGGTGGAAACTCTTGACGAGGCTGTCGTCAGGGCCGTCCGCGCCCAGAAGAACGCCCCTTACGCCGTCGCCAACATCGACCGCAAGGAACTCTCAAGTTTCTCAGCCACAGGCAAGGAGCTTCCTTTCCTCTTCTCCTCGACTCCAGGCGTGCTGGCCTGGAGCGAGAACGGAATCGGCACAGGCACCACCTACATGCGCATCCGCGGGGCGGGGGATTCCAGAATCAACGTCACCATCGACGGCGTGCCGCTCAACTCGCCTGAGGACCAGTGCGTCTTCTGGGCGAATATGAACGGATATTCATCAATCCTTGAGAATGTGCAGATCCAGAGGGGAGTGGGAGCTTCCACCAACGGTGACGGCGCGTTCGGCGGTTCGGTCGCTCTCCGCACCAAGGCTCCGTCCTACGACCCGTTCGTGGAACTGAACGCCTCCTACGGCAGTTACAACACCTACAACACCGGCTTCTCGATGTCCACCGGACTCCTCGGCAAACATTTCGTGGCAGACGGAGCGTTCCACACCACCGGGACTGACGGCTACGTCCACGGAACTGCCGGCAGGTCAGGCTCCTGGTACGCCGGTCTCAGCTGGCTGGGCAGGGATTTCATCATCCGCTACCGCAACATCGGCAACTATGAACACACCGGCCAGGCCTGGAACGGAGTCACCGCCGGCACGGACGACCTGTCGATAATGGACGGCACTTACGGGGCATCCACAGGCATCAAGACCTATGCTGACATGTACAAGGCCGGTCTCGGTAAGTACAACTCCCTCTACGAATCGATGGATCCGGAGACCTACGCCACGACCCGCCACACGATGAGCGACGGTTCCTGCTGGCCGAAGACCACCGACAATTTCTGGCAGGACCACAACATACTGTCCGCCTCCTGGAACATAAGCGAGGCCTGGAAGACCAGCCTTTCGCTGCACTACACCTACGGTTACGGCTACTACGATGAGTTCCGTCCGAACAACAAACTGTCCAAATTCGGCTTCGCTTCCTTCACCGATTCCGAAGGGAACAAGGTGAAGCGTACCGATTTCGTCCGCCAGAAAGGTCTGTCGCAGAACGCCGGCGGCCTTGTCTACAATCTCAACTACAACGCCGACGGCTGGGACATCACAGGAGGCCTCTCCGCCCAGAAGTTCTGGGGCAACCATTTCGGCTACCTCACCTATGTGGGCAGTCCGGCCGTGGTGGCGAAGTACCCTGTTCTCGCCGGCCTTGACGACACTGATCTTGAGAACGGCCGCTACACCTACTACGATTCCGACGCCTGGAAGAACGACTACAGCGCTTTCGTCAAGGCCTCAAGGCAGTTCGGCGAACACTTCACGGCCTTCGTCGACCTCCAGTACAGGAGGGTCACCTACAAGACCGACGGCATCAACGACAAGTTCATCGAGCAGGAGGACGGCTCCTATGTCAACCAGCGTCTGGACATCGACGAGGACTACAATTTCTTCAACCCGAAGGTCGGCCTGAGTTATGTCGCCGGTGGCCACAAGGCCTACGCCTCGTTCGCCGTCAGCAACCGTGAGCCTGAGCGTAACAACTTCACTGACAACGGCAGCTATCCCGCTCCCGAGGCCGAGAGGGTCAATGACTGGGAACTCGGCTACCAGTACTCCGGCAAGACTTTGCGCGGGGGAGTGAACCTCTACTATATGGACTATGTCAACCAGTTCGTCCAGACGGGCCTTGTCAGCGACATCGGCGAGAATCTCACCACCAACATCAAGGATTCCTACCGTGCTGGAGTCGAGCTGACATTCGGCGCTGACGTGGCTTCCTGGCTCTCACTCGAGGCCAACGCCGCCCTTAGCCTTAACAAGATCAAGGACTTCGACGAGGTTGTCGAGGACTGGGACAACGGCAGCCAGACGATCCACTACGACAACTCCACGCTGGCGTTCTCGTCGTCCGCCATCGCCAACGGGTTCGCTATCTTCAGGTTCAAGGGCGTGCAGGCCACCTGGCACACCTCCTTTGTGAGCCGCCAGTACCTTGACAACACCCAGAACAAGGACAGGTCACTCCCTGCATATTCACTCTCGAGTGTCAGCTTTGACTATCCTGTCAAGCTCCGCGGCTTCCTGAAGGAGATCCGTCTGGGTCTGGATGTCAACAACATCTTCAACGCCCACGTGGCCACCTCCGGCTGGGTCTACTCCGCCATCTGCGAGTCCGCCGGCCATCCCGACTCCAACCGCTACTACCAGATCGGCTTCATCCCTACCGCCGGCACGACCGTCCTCGGCCGCCTTGCCCTGAGGTTTTAGAAATATGCCCGGGCGGGTCCCGGTGGCCTTGTCGGCCTGCGGTTGTTCTATGAATATGCCCGGGCGGGTCCCGGCCGCCTCGGCTGCGGCTATTCTATGA
>CAVJKE010000145.1:0-5320 GCA_963649695.1 bacterium | reverse complement strand
CCGATTTTGATACCAGACCTTTGCTCTGTTAATTGATTGTCAGGCGGTTAGCCGCCACGGAATTCCGCTACGTGATGCTTCGCAGACCGGGTGAAGGGTTGGCCACCTGTTCGGTAACTTGCTGCTACTCGGCCGGGACGGGGCGGAGGTTGACGCTCTGGTAGAACGCCTGGGCCTCTTTGACCAGAGACTTCGCCAGGGAATCTTTCGCGGTGGCCGGACCGGCCTTTGTCACATCGGAACTATCTGCGGAACCACTGCCTGAGAGATCGACCGGGGTCTCGGAGTGGGTCCATGGGGCGGTATGCGCCACATCGAACTGCTGGACTCTGCGAACTGGGGAGAGGACGGTCAGGATGCCGTCGCTGTAGTAGCCGAGATCCTGGTAGGTGGCCATGAACGCCCTCTCGTTGTAGTCAGGAGAGAGGATGTCCTGCCCGTAGAACTTCGAGTCGTAGGAGAAGTGAAGCAGAGAGAAGACGGTCGGCATCAGGTCGATCTGCGAGCAGAGTTTCCCTACGCGGCCCGTCTCGATGAAGCCCGGAGAGTAGATGATGGCCGGAATGTGGTACTTGTCCACGGGAATGCTCGTCTTGCCGGCGCTGGACGCGCAGTGGTCGGCCACGATGACGAAGACGGTGTTGTCGAACCACGGCTTGCGTGACGCCTCGGCCAGGAATTGCCCGATGGCGTAGTCCGTGTACTTCACGGCGGCCGAGCGGGATTTCATCTCGCCGTCATAGGTGATCCTGCCTTCAGGATAGGTGTAAGGCCGGTGGTTGCTGATCGTGAAGATTATCGAATGGAAAGGCTTGCCCGTGGCCGCCTTCCTGTCGAAATCATCGAGAGCCACCCTGTACGAATCCTCGTCGCAGGTCCCCCAGATGTTGCTGAAGATTATGTCCTCCTTCGGGTAGGAGGCCTTGTCGATGATCTCGAAGCCGTTGCCCTTGAAGTAGGTCTGCATATTGTCGAAATAGCTGTCGCCGCCGTAGATGAAGGACGTGGTGTAGCCGTTCGCCCTCAGCACGGAACCGGTCGAGAACAGCCCGGCGTTGCCCGGCCTCTTGATCACGCTTTCCCCGGCGCTCGGCGGCAGGCAGAGGGTCAGGGCCTCAAGGCCGCGGACGGAACGGTTGCCGGCCGCGTAGAGGTTGTCGAACACAAGGCTCTTCTCCATAAGGGTGTCCAGGTTCGGAGTCAGTCCGTCCGTGTTGCCGTAGGCCGAAAGGAAGTCAGCGCTCAGGCTCTCCACGACGACCAGCACGATGTTCTTCCTGACGGCCGGCACGGAATCCCTTACGGCCCGGATCTCGGATCCGTTTTCGCCGCAGGTCTGGCTGCAGAGAGCCAGTTTCCCTGCCTGAGCCTCCTCCTGAGGCAGCATCTGGTAGAAACGGTCATATTCAAGAGTGCTGCTGCTGTAGGCTTCGAGGAAGTTCCAGCAGCCGTTGCACTGCAGCTCGGTGGCGTAGTTGTTGGCGCTCTGAAGGTTACGGTAGCAGAAGCGCAGTGAGGCCACGCTGCCGGCGAAGACGGCGGCGTAGAGGGCCAGGGTAACAAGATACCTCGCGGCCCCGCCGTTGGAGGCCTCGCTGACATCCTTGCCCCTGAACAGCCTCCAGCTTATCAGAAGGGCGACTGCCAGCACTCCGAGGAAGAGAGGCACGATAGGGTAGGACTCCATTATGTTGCCGATCACCTCGTTGGTGTACACGAGATAGTCCACGGCGATGAAGTTGTACCTGACTCCGAACTCGTTCCAGAACACGCATTCCGAGATCGCGTTCAGCACCATCAGGAACACGTACAGCCCCATCATGAACAGAAGGAAGCACTTGCGCCAGTTCCTGCGGATGCCCGGAAGGAACAGCTTCAGGCACCAGCAGCCGAGCAGCAGGAGCGAGAGGCTGATAGCCACGGAAGGGACCACGGAGCCATATTCAGTGAATATGTTTGAAGGCAGGAGCGCATAGATGGCGAAGGCGGCCAGCAGGGTGGTGATGATGACGCTGTAAGGCTTTCTGTACTTCGCGTCGTTGAGGGCTGCCGCTATGAGAGCCGCCGGGGCGAGCGCCACTATGGAGAAGGTCACGTCGTTGACCATTCCCAGAAGGAAGATCTTCAGCCATTCAGCGGCCGTGAAGTCAACCACGGTAGGAGGAACGAAAAGCAGGATGATCCTTGTGATGAGTCCGACCGCCGCGGAGAATGCGATGAACACCGGAGCGAAGTACCTGAACCAGTCGGTGACTTTCTTTCTTACATCTGTTTCCATAAAGATGAGTTTATGATTATGGTGCGAAGTTAAGTATTTCCGATGATTATTGCTAAATTTGTCGGAATTTGCGAAAATGTTCACTTTGATGAAAAGATACTTGCTTTGCGCCCTCATAGCGGCGCTCTTCTTCTCCGCCACATCGATGGCGCAGATCCGCGGCTTCCGCCAGGAGCAGCTGAAAGAATGGGAATTCAGGAAGGACGGCGGCTCGTCCTGGGAGACTGTCACCGTGCCTCACACCTACAACGCCGAGGACGGCCATTCCCCGTACTACTACCGCGGTAAGGCGACCTATCGTTGCGACCTGAGGATCAATGATGTGAAGAAGTCGCACTTCCTCTACTTCGAGGGCGTGGGCCAGGCCGCCGTGGTCAAGGTCAACGGCGAGCAGGTGGCCTCCCACAAGGGCGGCTACACCCCGTTCTGCGTGGACATCACCGAGGACATCAGCAAGGGTGTCAACCGGGTCGAGGTGGTCTGCGACAACACCGAGGACGTGGAGATGGCTCCGGTGAATTCCGATTTCAACAAGAACGGCGGCATCCACTATCCGGCCTGGCTTCTGATAATGGACGACGTCTACCTCTCTCCGGAGGAGTACGGAATGTACAGGGTCCGCTGCGAGACTCCGGAGGTCACCAAGAAAAAGGTCGTGACCAACGTGAAGACCAAACTGGTCAACTCGAGCAACAAGGATTCCGAGATCCTTGTCCGTGTCCAGCTGCTCGAGGCCAACGGCGCCCTGGGCTATCAGGCTGACCGCGAGGTCACCGTCAAAGCCTTCTCTGAATATGATTTCGACCATGAGTTCATCCTTTCCGGCCTTCATTTCTGGGACGGAGTCAACGACCCTTACCTCTACACCCTCAGGGTCGAACTGTTCAAGGGCAAGAGGATGATGGACATCGCCGAGACCAAGATCGGCTACCGCTCCATCGAGATGGACCCGGACAGAGGATTCATCCTCAACGGCCATCCTTACCCTCTCCGCGGAGTGGCTATGCACCAGGATGCGGATGGCAAGGGTTCGGCGATGACACAGGCGGATTTCCGCAGGGACTACCGCCTCGTCAAGGAACTGGGAGCCAACTTCGTGCGTCTCGCCCACTATCCTCACAATGATTTCGCCTTCCAGCAGTGCGACTCTCTCGGCCTCATCGTGCAGACCGAGATTCCTTGGGTCAACATATGCGGGGTGAAGGCCACCCAGTCCTACTTCAACAACATCCAGCACCAGATGAAAGAGATGGTGAACGGCCTGTTCAACCACCCGTCCATCGCTTTCTGGGGAATGTGGAACGAGGTCTACAAGTGGAACCACAGCGATGACCTGCAGGGCGATTTCGACGCTGAGGCGGCTATCCGCGAGACTGAGAAACTCTACAAGTTCACCAAGAAGCTTGACCCGGACCGTTTCGTGGGCTACACCGACTGCTCCCGCCTCGAGCCGGAAGGCTACTCGACCCTCAAGGGCGACTACTGCTCGCAGAACATCTACTACGGCTGGTACTGGGAGCCTAACGAGTTCGGCAGCTTCAGAGAATCCCTTGAAAGGATCCACAAGATGCTTCCGGAGACGCCTCTCAATGTCGCTGAATATGGTGCCGGCAACAACCCTTACTGCCACGTCTGGGACGAAGCCGACGCTGTCCGCGACAAAAAGGACGATTCAAAACATTATGAGGAATATGCCAACAAGTTCCACGAGGCCTATGTCCGCCAGATCCTCGCTATGCCTTGGCTGAATTTCACCTCTGTCTGGGTGATGTTCGATTTCCCGGTGGCTTCCCGCCAGGAGGGCTATATGGATTCGGACAACGGCAGGAAATTCACCGCCGACAACGACAGGAAATACATGAACGACAAGGGTCTGGTGACACGTGACCGTCAGACAAAGAAGGATGTGTTCTACCTGTACAAGTCATTGTGGAACAAGTCGGAGACCACCGTCCACATCACCTCGAGCCGTCTGAAGTCATTCCCTGCCTGGGAGGATCTTGTCATCAAGGTCTACAGCAACGCCAAGTACCTGTCACTGTACCAGAACGACAAGCTTGTGACCCGTCTGACCACCTCGGGTGAGTCCAGCGGTGTCATCTGGACCTTTCCGGCCGTCAAGATGAAGACCTCGGAGGATGTCTTCAAGGTCGTCGCCAACGACGGCACGACCGACGAGATCACCTTGCTGAAATCGAAGTAACGGTAAAGAACCGGACTTAATTTAGATAATATCTGGATTAGATAATATCTGGATCTACAGACAGGGACACCGGCCGTGCGGCCGGTGTCCCTGTCTTCTGTCTGTGACCGTCTGATAATCGTCAGTTGGAAGTCTGTCCGGCAGGTATGCTGGCCGCTGAGGGGTTGGGGAAAGTGCCGCACAAAAGAAAAGAGTCTTGAAAGTGAAACACTTTCAAGACTCTCGGGGCTCCTCAAGTAGGACTTGAACCTACGACCCCCTGATTAACAGTCAGGTGCTCTAACCAACTGAGCTATTGAGGAATTTTTCAACCTTCAGGAGGTTGTTCCTTTCGGGAGTGCAAAGGTACAACAAAAACTGGTTATTGCAAATTTTTTTGTAGTTTTTTTTGCTTACCTTTGTATTGTTTTCTTGGACAGGAGATGGACATAGATTTGTTTTCAGAGATCGTCAAGGACTTAATACTTGACAATGACGAGGTTGCGCTGCCGGGCCTGGGGACGTTCGTCTCCGAGGTCGTGCCGTCGACTTTTTCTGACAAAGGCTACACCATCAACCCTCCTTACAGAAAACTGTCTTTCCGGCAAAGAGTCTCGGATTCCGACAACACTCTCGTGGAGTTCTACTCCAAGGTGAACGGTACGGATCCGGCGGCTTCCAGGCACATCCTGCAGGATTTCATCGACGGACTCAGAACCACCCTCCAGACCAGGAAGGTCGTCGTGTTCCCCGGCCTCGGCCGTCTGCGCGCCACCAAGGAGAACACTTTCTTCTTCATCGCAGACGAGGATCTGGACATCTATCCTTACGGAGTCGGTCTTGAGCCGGTGTCCCTGAAG
>CAVJKE010000144.1:2906-5330 GCA_963649695.1 bacterium | reverse complement strand
GATGGAAACCTCACGCTTCGAGGCTATGTCGGCACCCCCGCCTTCGGCCGCAACTCATCCTGGACCCGCTGCAAGTAAACTCCATAGAGTTTGAGCGGTGGATATCCCCGGGCCGATGTCTGCAAAAACTATTGAGGCCAAGCCCGGGCATATCCCCGGGCCGATGTCTGCAAAAAAAGTCAGAGAATATCCCCGGGCCGAAGTCTGCAAAAAACTATTGAGGCCAAGACAAGGCATATCCCCGGGCCGATATTTCAGGATGAGAAGTCATCTAACGGCAGGATGATGTTCCGCACCTTTATCGTATCGTGACGATAGTGGCGCCGGTGCCGTAGAGCATAGAATTGGCGGGGGCGTAAGTGCAGGAAACCGCGAAAGTGCTGTCCAATTCATCCCTGACGGCTTTGCGGAGGATCCCTTCGCCGTCACCATGTATGAATATTATGTGCTTGCCTTTGTGCTTCAGGTTCTTCCGGAGGATCTGCCTGAAGTAGTCCAGCTGAAACTTAAGCATATCCCATTCCGGGACTCTCTCATTGCCGGGAATTTTCTCCATATGCAGGTCCACAACGAGGTCCTCGCCCGCATCGTGCACTTTCTTCCCGGAACTCTTGCCACCTACCGGCCGCGTGGCACCGAGCTTTCTGTCATCGGCCTCGTCGACAAGAATGAACTCGTTCCGTGTGAGCCTCAGCGTAAGACCGTCTGACTCCACCGTGAAGAAATCCTTGTCTATTCCTTTGATGACTCCCTCGACTTCGGCGTCCATCAGGCGGACCTTCATCCCGATCGTGATACACTCTTCCGCCGTCCGTGCCTTTTCAGGTGTCCGGCGATTCTCCGTCTTAGGACGCGCGGCAGCCTCGGAAGCCTTTCCGGGCTTGTTAGCATCCTGCTTCTCAAGTTCCTTCCTGAACCCTTTCAGAGAGCCGAAATCATTGTATACCTTTCCCATATGACTGGCAAATATAAGCATTATGGACGAAAAGTCCGCAGACGGAAAAATATGCAAGGATATTCACAAATGATTGATTATTTTTGCGGACAGTGTATTACAATAGCGAACTTTTAGAAGGATATGTTACAGATTAACGACTATGCGGCTTTCAGCAAGGTCGCGACCCCATTCTACTACTACGACATCGACCTGTTCAGAGCCACCGTGGCGAAGGTCGCCGAGCTTTCAGAGCGCACCGGAATCCAGGTACACTATTCAGTGAAGGCCAATTCCGACCACCGCCTCAACGACATCATCAGCGCCGCCGGTCTCGGAGCGGACTGCGTCAGCGGTGACGAGATCGAGTTCGCCGTAGGCTGCGGCTATGACCCGAAGAAGATCTTTTTCGCAGGTGTCGGCAAGACCGACAGGGAAATCTGCCAGGCCTTCCAGGTCGGCATAGGTGCTTTCGTGGTTGAGTCTCTTGAGGAAATCGACATCGTGGGCGACCTCGCCAAGCGTCTCGGACGCAAGGCGACCATCAGCCTGAGAATCAATCCTAACATCGACGCGCACACCCACCACCACATCACCACCGGTCTCTACGAGGACAAGTTCGGAATCTCCGACAGGAGTTTCGACGAGGCTGTGGCCAAGGTGACCAGCAATCCCTACATAGAGTTCTTCGGTCTGCAGTTCCACATCGGATCTCAGATTCTTGATGTGGAGGAGGTCGTGAAACTGGAGTGCCACAGGGTCAACGAGATCCTGGCGAAGTTCGAGGAAAGTGGAGTCGTTGTCAGGAACATCGACCTCGGCGGCGGCCTGGGCATCGACTACGACGCTCCCGACGCCAATCCGATTCCGGATTTCGAGACCTGGTTCAACACCATCGACAGGAACCTCAAGAGAAGGCCGGACCAGACCGTGCACGTCGAGCCGGGACGTTCGCTGGTGGCACAGTGCGGCTCGCTGATCTCTGAGGTGCTTTATGTAAAGAAGGGAGAGAACCGCCGTTTCCTGATGATCGACGCAGGAATGAACGATCTGATCCGCCCGGCGCTCTACGGTGCCTACCACGAGATTGAGAACCTCACAGCTCACTATCAGGATGCGGACAGCAGGCAGACCAGGGTCTATGACGTGGTCGGTCCGGTCTGCGAGTCCGCCGACACGTTCGGCAAGGAGAGAGTGCTGGCCAAGAGCGTCAGAGGTGACAAAATCGCGATCCGCAGCGCCGGAGCCTACGGCCAGGTGATGGCCTCAAGGTACAATATGCGGCCTTTCGCCCCGTCGGTATATTCAGACAGGCTTGAAGAGGCCCCGCGCCGCAAAGGCTACTTCATCGGCGAATAAAGTTCAGAGCGATGCCTTCGCCGAGGCCGGCCGCCCAGCGCCGATTTCACCCGCATCCGGGAATATCTTGGGAAAGTCTTGAATATTCAAGGCAAAAGTGCAACGCTGCCGTGCCAGCCTCTTTGGAAAAG
>CAVJKE010000144.1:0-2896 GCA_963649695.1 bacterium | reverse complement strand
CACGGCGGAAGTGGCACAAGACGAAAAAATCAGTATATTGCGGAATCGATGTGTCCGGCAGTTCCGGACGTAATCGGAAACAAAGTTAAGTTATGAAAAAAATCATCGTATTTTCAGCCGCCATTGTTGTAGCGGCCACTCTTGGCGGGGCCTCGATCCTCCGCGCCGTCAACCCGGGAATCAAAGCGACCGCCACAGCCGGCGAGGCGTATGCCACCCCTGCTCAAGACGGAAATGTGAGCCGTGAATATGACCTGTCAGGATTCGATGAACTTGACATCAGCGGCCCGTTCAAAGTGACTCTCACAAAATCAAAAGAGTACAGAGTGAAACTCTCCGTTCCTGAGGAATATGCCGACAAGGTCATTGTCCGGACGGAGAAGGACGATCTGAAAATAGGAGTCAACGACAAACTTTTCCACGACACAAAATGGAAAAGTCTGGTTTTCACGGCGGAAATCTCAATGCCGGCGCTTCGTTCTCTGGAACTCAGCGGGGCTGTCGATTTTGAATGCGATGACACCTTTGATCTCGCGAACGGTGAGTTCTCCCTTGAGCAGAGCGGTGCCTCCAAAGTCAAATCCCTCAGTGTCAAAGCCGGAGGGTTTGAAGCCGAGTTAAGCGGAGCCGCCGTCTGCAAGATGGACGGAGAGTTCGACGAGGCTGATCTGGAGATGTCCGGAGCGGCTGAAGCCTCGATGAAGTTAAGCGGCAGGACATTGAAGGTCGAGAACTCCGGAGCTGCGAAAACAAAGGTCGACGGAAAATTCGACCGTGTTTCGCTTGAGAGTTCCGGAGCGGGCGAAATCACCATCAACGGCGCTGCCGGCAGTCTGCGCATAGATGCCGGCGGGGCCGCTAAGGTCAAGGCTGGAGATTTCGTGGCGGAGAATGCCTCGGTGCAGACTTCCGGTGCGGCTTCCTGCACAGTGAATGTCAGCGGAAAGCTTACGGTGGAGGATGCCTCCGGTGCTTCGTCCATCCGTTACCGCGGCACCTCGGACGTGAAGGTTGTCTACGTTGCCCGCGCCGCCTCTCTCAAGAAGATCGACTGACGTGTGACCTTCCCGGGGACAGGTCCGGGAATATGCCGGGCTTGGCCTCAATAGTTTTTTGCAGACTTCGGCCCTGGGATATTCTCTGTCTTTTTTTTGCAGACATCGGCCCGGGGATATGCACTGGAGGTGTCTTGAAAGGGTCGCGCCGTGGCCGATCCCCGGTTTCAGACAGGGGTCGGCCACGCACCACACCATCTGAATATGTTCTGAGCCATATCCACGGGCTGACACTTGCAAAAAAGTATCGGCGAGATTCTGTCATCAGCCTTAAAGGCGGTTTTTTGTCCGTTGATTATCGTCAAGAATGCACGCTATTCCGAGCTGCCAGAAAACTGTTAACTTTTGTAATACACGTTCAATGTCCTCTGCGTTCTGCAACACTCGCTGTTGGACAAGACTCCTATCAGAGATTTTTTTGCGAACTCTGAACGGCTTGACCAGTATGCTGAAGACTGCACGCAACTCGAATCTGACTTTGTTTATTAACCGGCCAAATTTATTTGGTCACTGGTGTTTTTATGATTACATTTGCAAGTTAAAAACACAGTTAGTTAGTGATACAATTTACACAGTCCATGAAAAAAACTACTGATTTCCTGAGAAACGCGGTTTGTCCGCTTTTGATTTTCAGCCTTGCGTCCGGAATTCTGGATTCCTGCCAGAAGGACAAAGACAATGAAATTCCACTTCCGGAAGAGTATGAGGAAAATACTCAGCTTCCTTCCTCCGATCAGCTGACAAAGACCTTCAGCGGGAAGACCGTCGTTCTGGGCAGCGACCTTTCCGGGTTCAACGCGTCAGTCGTCAACCGTATGCAGAATGTGAGCGATGCGGTTTCGTCCAACGTCAAGGCCGTGGTGTTCACCACCTCCAGCACATTTAACTTCGACGAAGATGAGACTTGCGCACTGCTCAAGGCTTATGCCCAAGGAGCGAGTTTCATTTTCATCAATCCGGTATTCCCTGATCTGGCGGCATACAAGACGAAATTGAACTCGGCTGTCGAAACTATTCTCGCCGAAAACCTTGATTTCGACATGATCGCCGCCGAGAAATTTTACGACAAGCTGTGCGAGATGAAGCAGCTGTACAGCGACAAGCCTTACGGCTCATTGGAAGCGATCGCGTTCCGTTACAATTCCACGTATGTCGTTCCAAGCCTTGAGGATCAGGCCGACCTCTCCGATGTCAGCGCGAGCGGGTACTACAACAATGACGAAAAGTCTGAAGAGAAGACCTGCGCGGCCGAAGGCTATGAACCTACCGCCTATGACTACGGACAGGCTGCGGACAAGCTTGTCGAATGGATGCAGGATGAAGATGACCCGGGATTCAACAGCTCGGAGACAGAATCCATTGAAAAATATATGTCCGGTGCCCGTACCGTGATCCAGCATCAGGTGGGACCTAGCCGTGCGCTGGGCCGCACTCTGTCCTACGAGATGGTGTACACTGTGTACAGCGCCTATGATTTCGACAGGAACACGGACTATTACTTCATAAGACTCGAGCCTAAATTCTATTGCTCAGCCCTCGGTTGCAAAAACGGGGATGATGAATGGGTAAGCGCCAACAAGAAGGTTGTCTTTGACGACGGGTCCACATCCGGAGAATTCTGGTCATCGAGGACCGATCTGTGGTATGGGCCGTACATGAGCAAGTTCGATTACACGGCTAAGATTGTGGACGGAAACGGCAACGAGATAAGCGGTGTGACCCTTCTTCAGGCTACTCCGCACACGGATGTCAGCGGAACGTCAGGGTATTCAACCGGAATCAGCTATTCTCTCTCAGGCAACCTGGGCTTCAATTCGAACGGTCCGACCGGCGGCATAGCC
>CAVJKE010000143.1:0-5358 GCA_963649695.1 bacterium | reverse complement strand
CGGAAAACCTCACCGGAAAAGTAAAATAAAGGCTATATTTGTGCATTATGCGCAATTTCAAGGGAATATTCAGCACGCTCGCACTCCTGCTCGCCGCCTCCTGCTCCGGCGACCCCGACTGCGGCCTCTTCTCAGCCCCGGACGTGCTGGACGCCACCTACGAACTGCGGACACCCGACGTGCTTCTTTCCTGCGAGGTCTCCAGAAGCGACAACATCTCCGGCTGCGGCTTCCTCTTCGGCACCGACGAGGAGAAAATGAACCGCTACACGGCGGAACTCCCCACGGACGGCAGGTTTGAATATTCAATGCCGGGCCTGACTTACGGCGTGGACTACTACTTCAGACCGTTCATCTCCAACGGCACATCCGAGAAGCTGTCAGGAACGAAAAAGATTTTCATCGAACAGCAGCTGCCTGGCGTGAAGATCGAGTCGCTGACGATGAAGGACGCCACGACGATGCTCTGCGAGTACACGGTCACGGACAATTTCAGCGGCGAACTGATCATCAGAGGGCTTTGCTGGGAGGACGGCCGTACACCCGACATCAAAAGTGAGACAAAGAGCCTTGACGGAGCGGAGTACGGAACCTTCACCACAGAGATCAAAGGACTTGAGGTCGACGGGGACTACCATATAAGAGCCTACGCCGTCAACGGCAAAGGAACGGCCTACAGCGAGGAATGCAAGACCTACATCCCTGTCCCGATAGAGGATGCGGAGTTAAAGAGATGGATGGTGGCCAACCACGACACGGACGGCGACGGAGACCTCAGCCCGGCCGAAGCCTCGGCCATCACCAGCATCGACCTCGTCTCCGACAACATCAGTTCATTGGGCGGGCTGGACTACCTTAAAAACCTCACTTCGCTGGTCTGCAAAGGGTCTTCTTCAGGAGCGGGCGGAGGCAGCGGAATGATCGCGGAGGCCGACCTTGGAGCGAACACGAAACTCACCGAAGTCGACCTTTCAAACAACCGGCTGACAAGCCTGGTTCTGCCTGAAGAAAATGAGATAGTGTCACTTGACCTTGCCGGCAACCCTTCGCTTGCGGCCAACCTGCCGGCTCTCCCCTCCCTCCGGACCCTCGACATCACCGGCTGCGTCCTCATAGACCCGGACTTCTCGAAATTCTCTGACATCGAGGAACTTCACTACTCCGGCAGCGGAATCAGCGACATCCAGACGGTTTTCAAGCAGGCGAAAGGCCTCAGGAGACTCTATGCCGGGAACTCTCTGAAAGAAAGCGACAAGATCTACCTTCTCCAGCATCTCGAGTCACTGGACTGCGCCGGAAGCCAGATCGGCTCGATCGACCTAAGGTACAACACGGAACTTACCTCTCTGAACGTGGACGGCTGCCCGCTCAAGACGCTCGACCTCAACCTCAACCCCGGCCTGACCGACCTGCATTGCCTGTGCCAGGAGATGACGGAACTCTACCTGCTTGAAGGCCACCTCATAGACGGGATCAACGCCAACCTTGAGAAAGGCAGGAATATTCCTGAGACGGTCAGGATCATCTACACTCCTGACATCAAGGACGAGGTCTTCCGCCGCTACCTCAACGACTTCTTCGACACCGACTATGACTCCTTCGTCTCCCTGGCGGAAGCCTCGGCGGTCAAAGAGATCAGCATCGACAGGAATGAATATCCAGGGATAGCTTCCTTGCACGGCATCGAGATGTTCACCTCGCTGGAGACTCTGAATGTGTCAGGACAGTCCGTCTCCTCGCTCGACCTCTCGAAGAACGTCAACCTGAAACTTCTCGTCTGCGACTACCTCCCCCTTGTCTCGATTGACCTGGGCGGCTGCGCGGCCCTGACAGACCTCTACGTCCAATCCACGCATCTTACGGGGATAGACCTCTCCGCCTGCGCGGCGCTGGAACGGGTCTACCTGTCCGGTTCGCCGCTCAAGAGCCTTGACCTGAAGAACAACAGGTCGCTGCTTGCTCTGGACTGTTCGGGCTGCGCCCTCGAGACTCTCGACATCTCCTCCTGTCCGGTTCTTGAAAGCCTTGACTGCCGGTCGAACCCAGACCTCGCATCGATAACGGTCTCGGCCACGCAATCAGTTCAGATCCAGAAGGATGACAAGACGGAGATCATCGTGAAGCAGTAGGTTTCCGTCAAGTAACCGGATCCAGGCCTTTCTCCCTACGGCAGAACTCTGTCGGCGACAGACTTCGTGATCGACTCCGGACCTTAATTCCAGTCCACCACGGTGCCGCCGATCTCTATGCTGACCTTGTCGGGGTCGCTGTTCAAGGTGACGGTGATGGAATGCTGCATCCCGGAACGGAACACGAAACGGCTCTCAAGCAGATAGGAGACATCTCCCGCGGCCACTTCCACAAGGGGTTTCCGGTCGTCCAGTCGCTGAGGCACCACGATGCCGGCGTACCTCCCGTCCCCTTCCTTTCTCAGCTTCACGCTGCCGGTCCTGCCCTTCGGGTCCTTAACGACATCTCCGCTGCCAAGATCGACGATGGCGTCCACGGTCACGCTGTGGACTGTGACCGCAAGGTCATCCGGGAGTTCGCCTTCGTAGCCGGCCCCCTTCACAAGATTGACAACGACACGGCTCATCTTGTGGCTGAACGACAGCGTCACAGCGTCCGGGTACTTGACTCCCGTGGTTTTAGCCCAGAGGAAATCCGAGGCTTCATAGCCGCCGAGGCTTCCGTCAGCCGGGACGGCGGACTGGTCGGTGGCCACACTGAACCTGTACTCGTCGGCGGAAGCCGGAGACGGGTCGTAAGGATAGTAGCCGTAGACATCGTACTTGACTCCCCTGTTCCAGTAGACTGTCGGAGAGGTCTTCCAAGACGAGCCGTCACAGATGAGGGCGGCGTTGTTGACGGCATTGCCGGAAATCCTGAGAGGCGAGGCCGCTCCGGAGACATATTCAGTCATCCAGAGGCCGACGGTGTCGCCGCTCTCGAAGCCGTTTGAGGTGGCTCTGGTAAAGGCCGGGTAGGTCACGTTGAAGCGGATTTCCATTCCGGAGTCCTCGGTACGCACCTCCTTGGAGCAGGCCGCGAGCAAGAGCGGCAAAGCCAGCGTCAGTATATTCTTAATATTCCTACGCATTGATCATCATTATTTTAAAGGAGGGCGGACGCCCATCCGCACCGGTTTATGGGAGCGGCGGCCTTCTTCTGCCTGAGGCAGTTGTCCTCGGGTTGCGGCCGTCTCCGAGACTCCGGCCGCACCGTCGTTCGCCACGAAGTCCTCGAAACTGAATTCCTCGCCTGCCAAGGCCTTGATCCTGCGGACGATAGACTCGCGGCTGATGGCGTTGTAGTAAGGAATATTGTTGTTCATGCAGCTTGTCGACTCGGAACGGTAGACCCCGCGGGAAAACTTGTAGCCTCCCTCATAGATGTCCACCACAGAACTGTACTTCTCGTGGAAGATAAGATGCGACCAAGGCACCTCGCTCATCTTTCCGGTCAGAGAAAGATTGGTGTACCAGCCGAGGGACTTGGCGGCCTC
This sequence comes from bacterium, assembly GCA_963649695.1. Taxonomy (GTDB): domain Bacteria; phylum Bacteroidota; class Bacteroidia; order Bacteroidales; family UBA932; genus Cryptobacteroides. The sequence continues at coordinate 1,853 of CAVJKE010000143.1, read as the reverse complement.
GATCTCCCGTTCAGCTTCCCAATCCACAAAGGAGTTAATGCTTACGTACTCGTCGCCAAGTTTGCCGAAACCGTGGCCGCCGGCCTCGTGCTGCACGATTCCGCGGAAATCATAAGGATAGTCATCATCGCTCATCGGGCAGTAGGCGATGGCCTCCCCGCCGGAATACATATAGCATATTCCTCCATAGTCGGCGGTGTTCGGGACCACGACTATCAGCGTCTTGCCAAGGTCCGGCTCCGAGACCGTCGGAGCCTTGCAGGCGTATTTGAATATCTCGTTGTAGTCGCTGTCGCCATACCTGCCTCCGAGCGTGCCGTCGCCTTTCGATGTGGTGTTGAACCTGTTGTTGACGACGGTGTTGATGCCTCCCACTCCGGACTCCTGCGAGACGGCTATCCCGGTGTAGACATTGAAATAGCCGGCGTAAGTCTTGAAAGGCTCGATGGCGAAAAGATAGTCCGCGGCCTCGTTGACCGCTGACATCAGAAGGCCGTCGCTGACCTCCTTGGCACTGAAGCCGTCGCCGAGGAACACAATGTTGACTCCATTCCCTTTCTCGGCCTTCCGCAATGTGACGATCTCATCCTCGGCATAGCCGCAGTCGTACTGGGAGACCTTGCAGACTGTCCGGAAATCCTTGTCTTTCAGTTTGAAGACCACCTCGCCCTCGCGGTCGGCCCCCGGGGGCATCTGCGAAAACTCCAGGGTAAGTTCCGTCTTGCCTTCTCCCACGACCTGGCTGAGGCTCACCCAATCCGGCTTGCTCTCGACTATCCATTCCCCATCGGCGTTCAGGACCAGGTCACGGGTCGTCTTGGTGTTGATGGCCGAGACCGCTGACGGACGGACTACAAAGTTGCGGTAGGCGGAGATTCTCTTGAAATCCTTCCAGCCGGGGGCGGTCTGGTAACTCACTACGGATGCCTGCGGGACCTCCACGGTGAATTCATCCTTAGGGACACCGTCGAACGCCCCGGAGCAGACCTGCGGCGGAATCGTTCCTTCGCAGACTATGGAATTCAGACCGTAGCACCCCCGGAACGCACCCGGACCTATCACATCCAGGTTCTCGGGAAGAACCAGGCCTTCGAGGCCTGAGCATCCATTGAAACAATTTTCTTCTATGCTCTGGATGTTGTCCGGAATTGTCAGGACGCCGGAAAGACGGTAGTTGCCGGCGAAGGCATACGCACCGATAATCTCCAGTTTCCCCGGCAGCACCAGAGTTCCGCTGAAGTTGCAGCCGGAGAATGCTGAAGGTTCTATGACAGTCAGTTCCTTTGGCAGGACAAGTTCACCTCTGAAACCGCAGCCATAGAAAGCATTGTCTTCTATGCTTGTTATCCCGCCCGGCAAGGTAAGAGTGCCGTTCAGTTTCCCACAACTCGAGAAAACTTGCCTCCGGATCTCCGTGACACCGGAAGGTATCGTGATGCTGCCGGAGAAACCAGTGCCACAGAACGCACTATCCCACAGCTTTTTGAGATTCTCGGGAAGATGGAGTTCGCCGGTAAATTCACAGCCTGCGAAAGCGCTGCTTCCGATTTCCTCGATGCTGTCAGGAAGGATCAGTTTACCGTTGAAACCGCAGCCTCGGAAAGCGTCACTATCTATGGATTTAAGGGAATCAGGCAGGACCAGGTCGCCGGTAAGGTTACCGCAACTCTGGAAAGCGGCCATTCCGATGCTTTTCACGCCTGAGGGGATCGTCAGCGTCCCTTTCAGATGGGAGCAGCCTCCAAAAGGGCTGCCCAGGATCGCCTTCAGATTGTCCGGAAGCACAAGGTAGTACAACGACTCCCTGCCCCACAGGGCGCTGATCGGAATCTCATCGTCACCCGACACATAAT
>CAVJKE010000142.1:0-5379 GCA_963649695.1 bacterium | reverse complement strand
CTGGAAGACGCTCTACGAGGAAGGAGCGGGAGTCAGCGGCGACTACCGTCTGACTGCCTGGTTCGACGATTCCACCCCGGCCCTCATCAAGACCGTCAACGCGGTCACAGCCGGAGGCTCCACCTACAGCGGCAATTCGATCGTCGGAGTCAACATCCTGAGAATCCCTGAGATGTACTACATCCTCGCCGAATATTATCTTGAATCCAACCCTACGATGGCCGCGAAGTTCTTCAATGCCGTGACGGAGACCCGTGGGCTTGAGCCTGTGACCGCCGGAAAACTGACCTACGACCAGATCTTCACCGAGCGCCGCAAGGAATTTTACGGCGAGGGTTTCACCTGGTACGAGATGAAGAGGGAAGGCAAGGACATCAAGACGGCCGCAGGAGCGACGCTGAGCGGCTCTGTGCCTGACAACTACACCGTTCCTGTGCCGGACAGCGAGGACGAGGCAAGAAACAACATGGAGATTTAGAGATGAAAACAATTGATAGACTTATAGTTGCAATTACAGTGGCTTCCGCGGCCGCCGGCTGCAGCGACAACTGGCAGATGTACGACACGGACCAGACTCCTGTCATCTATTTCGAGGAGAATCTCATGACCCATTCGGCTTCGTTCGCGATGATTCCCGACGACGACATCTCCGTCCAGACCACCGTCTACGTGATGGGAATGCCGTCCGACCGCGACCGTCAGTACAGCGTCTCCTACATCGAGGCTGAACCTGACCAGGTCTTCGCCGCCGGAGGAGTCTCCTATCCTGTCAAGACCGCCAGGCCTGGCATTGACTTCACCCTCGGCGACCTTGTGGTGCCGGCCGGTGAGGTCAGCGGAACTCTGGACATCACGATCCACCGCCAGCCGGAGATGTCGGAGGGCAACTACCTGATGATCGGCTTGAAACTCTCTGAAAATGAGGAGTTCGCCCCTTGCGCTGCTGACAGCTCTTCGAGCAAGATCCTCACCCCTGAGTACCGCTACTACGTCACCGACGGCGAGCCTTCCTGCCCGATCTGGTGGAGGGCGAACGCCACCTCGGCTCTCGGCTGGCACTTCAACTGGGGACGCTTCTACCCGCAGAAGTACCGCAAACTCCTTGAATATTACCACGAAACAGAGCAGACCTGCCCTGCGTTCTTCAACTACTGCGTGGAGCATTACGGCTACTACCTCGACGCCGACCCGGACAAGGAACTCAACAACAATATGAACACCTTCTGGAGGCAGGCGTATATGGCGGCGTGGGCGAAATATGTGGCGATGCCGCTCTACGACTACTACAAGGAGTGGTACGCAGCCCATCCTGACGATCCTAACTACGAGAACATGGGCGACGCCTACGTCAATATCACCCGCCAGGAAGGTTGGGGCGACCCTCTCAGCGGCACCTACGGCTTTTTGAACTAAAAACGGAGTAATTGAATATGAAAACATCACTCAAATTCACGGTCATCGCTCTCGGCGTCGTCCTCGCGGCCGGCTGCTTCGGCGTGGAACCCCACTCCTACAAGGAACTCTCTCCGATCACCATAAACACCAGCTCGGACACGATCAACGTCAACCTCGGCACCGAACTGGTCTACAACGGACTGGACATCGTGAGCGCCAGCGACCCGACCTACGAGTGGGCCTACGGCGAACCTGCCTCGGGCTCGAAGATCAGCGACCACAAGTTCGCCTCGATGACGGTCATCTCCGAGTCCCGTACCATCGACTACACCTTCCCGAAAGTCGGTTCGTTCATCCTTCGCCTGAAGGTTGACAACGGCGAGAGCATAGCCTTCAAGTACTTCACTCTCAACGTCAATTCGGGCTACGATGAGGGTGTGGCGATCCTCAGCAACAACGAATCCGGAGAAGCCTCCCTGACCTTCGTCAAGACCCTCACGGCCGATGAGCGGGCCAAAGGCGCGCAGCAGGTCTTCACCAACATATTCAGTGTGGACGGAAGGACCCTGAAGAACGGCACCTCCCTCTTCATGGCGGACAACACCTACAAGAAGGTGACATATTCAGGCTTCCTGATCGCGACGGACGACGAGGACGGCACCATCTACCACATGGACTGCAAGACTTTTGAATATTATATGTCAGCCAAAGTCAGCGACTTCGGCACGAGTTGCGCCGAGTTCGGAGGTGAATATGCCGAAGATAAGTCTTCGTTCGGCTGTTTCTTCCGCTCGAAGGACAACAGGGTCTTCAGGTACGACATGGACGGAGGCTTCATCAACGAGATGACGGATGTCAGCATCAAGCCAAAGAGGATTCTTTCGGCTGTGAACCGCGGTCTCGCCACCTCCAAGACCTACCGCACGCCGTTCTTCTTCGACGAGACCACGGTGGGGACGAGGAAGACCTCGTCGGCCGGCCCTCGTTACTGCTCGGAAGAAGGCTGGAAGGTCATAAACGTGGCCGTCGCAAGAACCGGCAATTCCTATCCTGTCAGGGCGCTGCTCCGCAGCGAGGTCTATCCTGACTCCTGCAAGATAATGTGCGGATCCACAGGCTGGTATGACTGGAAGAAGGTCAGCGCCTTCGAGGCTCCGTCTGTGAATATGGACTCCGATTCCAAATTTGTCAGCACCAAGGAGGCATCGGACGTGTATTACACCTACAACAACGCCATCTACAGATGGAATCTGACTTCGGCTCCGGGCAGCCGCCCGGCCATCACCCTCCCTTCAGGGGAACAGATCAGGGACATCGCGACCAACTTCAAGGGCCGTCCGGCCTCTTCCGGAGGCGAGGACCTGCTTTATGTGGTGACCTGGAATCCGTCCAGAAGCGGGGAACATAAGGGCAGCCTCTATGTCTACCGTTTCTCCGACGACACTCTGACCGCCTCCTACGAAGGTATCTGCGACGATCCCGTCAGTGTGATTTATAAATATAGAGTGAATTAAAAAATAAATCAAATAGTTATGAAATTATCAAGATTCTTTTCAGCGTTGGTCTGCGGAGCCGCCGTCGCGGTTTCGATGACCGGCTGCGGCGGCGACAAGACTGTCTCCGTCGAGGGCGTGACCCTCTCGCAAAGCAAGTTGAGCCTCAAGGTCGGCTCTGAGTCAAAATTGACGGCCACGGTGACCCCTGCGGACGCCTCCGACCCGACCGTCACCTGGAAATCCGGCAACGAGTCCGTGGCCACCGTCACCGACGGTGTGGTGAAAGGCCTTTCCGAAGGCACCGCCACGATCACCGTCACCACCACGGACGGACTCAAGACAGCTTCATGCCTTGTGGATGTCACAGATTACCACGCTGAAAGCGTAACCCTTTCACAGACTTCTGACATCAATCTCAACAAAGGTGAAAGCGTAAGTCTTACGGCGACAGTCTCTCCGGACAACGCCGTCAACAAGAACGTGACCTGGTCGTCTTCCGATCCGGCCGTTGCCACCGTTTCGCAAAACGGAGAGGTGACAGCCGTGGGCGGAGGCGAGGCCACCATCACTGTGACCACAGTGGACGGTCAGAAGACCGCTTCCGTCAAGGTCATCGTCAACGTCCCTGTACAGGGTGTCGCTCTATCCGAAAGCAGCCTTGAGATCTACGAAGGAGTGCCTTACACAGCCCTCAAGGTGGTTTTCACACCGGAAGACTGCTCCAACAAGGAAGTCGAATGGATCTACGATGAGAAAGTGCTGACCGTCAGCGTGGCTGAGGACGGCACGGTCACGGTTCTCGGCAACATCGAAGGCTCGGCGACCCTCACCGTAAAGACGAAGGACGGCGGCTTCGAGGCGAAATGTGAGGTGAAGGTCCTGCCTACAGGCACCTCGGTGGATGAACACAATTATGGAGAGTACAAGTAAAGGAGGAATGACGATGAAATCTTTGAATATATTCACAAGTCTCGCCGCCGTGGCTCTGGTGGCCGCCTGCGCGAGGGAAAACGTGCTTGTTCCGGAGAACGCCGGAACTGATGATGGTGCGGAGGTCTACAGTTTCACGGCCACGGCCGAGGACCCGATGACCAGGGCCTTCTTCAAGGAGGAGGAGGCTCCGTCCCGTTTCATCTACTGGGACGATGACGACGAGTTCGATTTCCACGACATCCAGATCGTCGACGGAAGCGAGAAGGTCACCGTGACATCCTCCAAGCCTTCTTCAATGGGCGTGTCGAAGAAATCGGTCCTCTTCGAGAAATCGGCCCACGACTATATGATGATCACCTACCCGAAGGGAGCCGTCAGCTTTGTCGACACGGTTTCCCTGACGTATGTAAGTTCCAAGCAGACTGACACCGCCAGGTTCGCCAAGAACACCCTTGTGAGGGTGAATGTGCCTAAGGTCCAGGAACTTTCATCGGTTCTGACTCCGGACAACCTGCCTATGGCTTCGTTCAGGATGGCTCTCTCCGATGCGGCCAAGGCCGCTGTCAGCTCCGGAACGGACTCCGTGTCGGTTGATTTCGTCAATCCTGTCAAGATGTATCCTCTGGCCGGACTTGTGAAGATCACGATGAAAGGCCTTCCGGGAGTTGAATCCGCCACCATCACCAAGGTCAACCTTATGTCAGAGTTCGACGGTAAGACCTACACGGGCAGTCCTCAGAGGGGAATGCGCGGCGACAACATCGTCTGCCTCAAGGACACGATGGCCGTGGTCGGCAACTATACTTCCGGCGACAGCCGTCTGGACTTGTCCCTCTGCGGAAAGAACACAGTCTCCTACACCAAGGACAAGGGCGTGGACGTCTGCTTCGCCGCCACCCACAGCGTGGCTATGATGAAGACCCTGAAGGTGGTCGTCTACACTTCCGACGGCGCGGTCTACAGCAAGACATTCGACATGAGCAAGAAGATGGTCGGTTTCAGCAAGTCCTGTATCACATCGTTCACTCTTGATTTCACCGAGAGCACGGTCACCAAAGAGGCTTCCACCAAGTTCAGCGTGGAGTGGTCCAAGGGTTACCTGGTCTATGACGCTGACAACAAGGCCTACAAGATAGGCGGCAAGGATGATCTCGGCCTCTATTTCAAGTTCGGCAGCCCTGACGCCATCGCCCTTTACGAATCGAACAAGGACTGGGCTGACAGAATCAAGCCGTCCAACCTTGTAAAGCAGGAAATCTCAGGAACTTCTGGTTCCCAGCAGGTGACACCTGACGGACAGACTTTGGCGAACGGGACTTGCTTTTTCTACAACGGAAGTCCGTACACTCCTGCGTCCTGGAGAGACCGCACGGCCTACAAGGTGTCTGGCGGCGTGGTGACCCCTGTGACGATGACTTCCGAGAACGAGTACTTCGACTGGGCCGGAAGCACATCCTTCACCGGAGCCAACGACCCTTGCTCGCTTGTGAAGGTCGGCTCTGGCGAGAAGTCCTGGAGGCTTCCTACCTATGCGGAACTGCAGGACCTTGTCAAT
>CAVJKE010000141.1:0-5460 GCA_963649695.1 bacterium | reverse complement strand
CGTGCGTCAGAGGCCCGTTTCCGCGCACGGCCTCCCGTCCGGGTGACGTCCCGTGTGTTACTTGTAGAAAGTCAGCCAGTTGGTTGTGTACTTGGTCTGGATGTGGAAAATCTCCTGGACTTTCCCGTCGTTGTCCCTGTACCAGGAGTAGTTCCAGCCCTTGCCCATATCGCAGTAAAGCGCCGTCCTGACACCGAGTTCCTTCAGCCCGGCCTTGAATTTCGCATAGGTTATCTTCTTGGCGCAGTCCACGATGCAGAGTTTCCCGTCAAGGTCGCACAAAGCCCTGAACTGGTTTACTGAACCCGGCTTGAAGCAGCCGTTATATTCCTTGCCGTTTATGAAGATCAAGTTCTGGCAGAAGCCGCAGCCTCCTTGACCGGCCACCGTTTTAAGAGGAATGACAGAATTCTTGTGCGCATTGTTGTAGAAATGCCATCCCGCCGACTTGCTCCAGGTGAAGACCCCGTTGTTGACTCCACATTTGTAGCCTTCGTGGAACTCGCCGGAGCTGACGTGATGGCCGGCTATGTTCTTGTGGCTGAATTCCTCCTTGATCTCCCCGGTGAACGCAGCCTCGCAGACGAAGATCACGTCATTGTCAGATTTGGCCGGCATCGTCTCCGTCACAAGGTCGATTCTGCTGAACTGAGGGAAATAGACGACAAGGTCGCCGTGCTTTTCGATTTTGACATTGGTCTGGGCAAGCCCGGCGACAGTCACCAGCACTCCCAGCATAATTGTTAAAATTTTTTTCATAGTTATCTGTGTATCAGTTTATTCTATTTATCCTATGCCCGTATGATTTCGACCTGGCCGTCGAGGCCGATCTTGATGATCTGCGAGGACTGCCCGGTGGCCCCGGCCTCAAGGCGTGGGTTTACGGTGTAGTCCACGGCTGATCTGATCTCGTCGGAGATGTCGGCGAAGCGCTTTGGAGTCGGCTCGCCGGAGATGTTGGCGGATGTGGAGACGATAGGGCGGCCGAGTTTGTAGGTCAGCTGGCGGCAGAACTCCATCATCGGGATGCGGATGCCGACGGTGCCGTCAGCCGCCACGGTGTTGTGGGCGAGATGGAAGCGGTCGGCTTTCTGCTCCTCACCCTCGGCCGCGGCCGGGTACGTCTTGGCTCCCGGATAGATTAGCGTCATAGGCCGGTCGTTGACCTCGACTAGGTCGATGGCCATAGGCGGTATCTCCTTGATGTAGAGGGCTATCTGGTCAAGGCTGCAGGCCAGCAGCACAAGCGATTTGCTGTCGGAACGGTGCTTTATTCCGTAAATCCTTGCGACAGCCTCGGGGTTGGTGGCATCGCAGCCAAGTCCCCAGACCGTGTCGGTCGGGTAAAGAATGACTCCTCCTTCCTTCAGAACCTTGAGCGCCTCGTCAAGAGCACGCTCAGTCATATTCTCTTGCATATTCGTAGATTTTTTGTTTCCATCATTCGCCGGAAGCGCCCTTCCCGCTCCGCAGGTCGCGGAGGTAGCAGGCCATCGTCGCCGTCACCGCCGCCGTCTCAGTCCGCAGGCGGCTCGCTCCGAGGTGCACCGGGATGAAGCCGTGTTCCACCGCCAGGGCCGCTTCCTCGGGGGAAAAGTCCCCCTCCGGCCCGATCAGGACGGTGATCTCCTTCAGCGTCCCCGCCTCTTCCAGCACATCTTCTATGGAGCGCCGAAGCGTCTCACCCTCAAAGCAATAGCAGATCATTCTCAGCCCCGTTCCCGGATGCGAGAGGATGAAGTCCCGCACGCTCACCGGCTCTTCGACCTCCGGCAGTTTCGCCTTGAGGCTTTGCTTCATCGCGGAAAGCGCGATCTTGCGGCTCCGCTCGGCCTTGAACACCTTCCGCTCCGACCGCTCCCCGATGACCGGCGAAATCACGTCCACACCGATCTCTGTGGCCTTTTCGACGAACCACTCGAAACGGTCGTTGTTCTTCGTCGGGCAGACCGCCATAGTCAATGAATATGGATGGCCTCCCCAGCCGGGAACACTTTCGAGAATCTCGGCGGTGGCTCCTTTGGGCGAATCGTCTGCCAGGCGGCAGCGGAACATCGTTCCGAGGCCGTCCACGATGGTGATCTCGTCGCCTTTGCGGTGCCTCAGGACGCGGACGCAGTGGGCGCTTTCTTCAGCGTCCAGCATCGCCAGCGAACCTTCGCGGGAGTGTGAGTAGAATATCTCCATAAATGTCGTCGGCCGGGGAATGTGGGCCAGCCCCGGATTTCAATCTGCAAAAGTAACAAAAATTAAGGTTATATTTGTAGCCGTCGGCTCCGGCAGAAGAGGCCGAAGCCGCTTTGCCATCTGAAATGTAGGGAGTTAAACTGAAAGTAAGAATATGTTTGTGGGACTTATATCAGACACGCACGGTGTCTTCGCCGAGGATGTGAAGAAATTCCTCGAGCCGGTGGACCAGATCTGGCACGCTGGCGATTTCGGGACGCTGCAGTGCGCCAGAGAAATCGCCGCCTTCAAACCGCTTGTCGGAGTCCACGGCAACTGCGACGGACAGGATATCCGTCTGGAATATCCTGAATTCCAGAATTTTGAATGTGAAGGACTGCGGATTCTTATGACACATATTGCCCTGCGCAGAGGCAGTTTCTGGGCCTATGACCCGAAACGCCCGTCTTACGAGCTGAAGGCGAGGGCTCTGGTCGATTCCTTCCACCCGGACATCCTCGTGTGCGGACACTCGCATATTCCTCAAGTCTTTGAAGACAAAAGGCTTGGATTCCTCTTTATGAATCCCGGAGCCTGCGGCTACCAGGGCGTGCAGGATGTGCCGCGTATGGCGCTGAGATTTCATATTGAAAGCGGAAAAATCTCTGGTTTAGAGAAATGTGAGTTCCCGAAACCCTGAAAAAGTGAATAAAAAAGAGAAATTTTATTGTAATTTTCAGAAAACTATGTACTTTTGCACCTTGAAAAATAGGAGACAACTATAGTTTTATTTTTATATCATTATGAAAAAGGTATTTATGTCTTTTGCGGTCGTTGCTCTTATGGTAGCTGCTTCCGCATGCGGTAACAACGCAAAGAAAGCTGAGGCTGAGACCGAGGCTGTTGAAGAGGTAGAGGCTGTCGCTGACACCGTAGCTGCTTGCTGCGATTCAACCGCCACCACCTGCGATTCAACCGTTGTAGCTGAGTAATTTCAGCCGAGTACCCTTTACGGGTCTTTTTTTGCGGTGTCCGGGCCAAGGCCCAGATGCTGCAATTTTTTTGTCTTAATCCCTCCGTTTCGTTATCTTTGATCCGCCGGCTACTTGGCCCGGCAGAAGGAATTTATAGGTAGGTTCCTTTGCCATATGCATTTAATTACAAGCGAGAGATGATGATGTAAGTTTCGCATATGCGAAACACCTTATTTCCCGTCACGGCAGTGACGGAGAAAGTCCCTCCCCCGAGGGGAGGGATTTAGGGAGGGGGTAACGTGGACCGATTTTTCCGGGCGATACACTTCGAACGTGAGATAAGGTCCCTTTGCCATATGCATTTAGTTACAAGCGAGAGATGATGAAGGAAAAATCAGTCTGGTTTTGCTCCAGCTGCGGCAACGAGTCCCCGAAATGGATGGGACGCTGCCCGGCCTGCGGGGAATGGAACACGATGGTGGAACACAAAGTGACCTCTGGCGGCTCCAGAAAGCCGTCGGTGGCCGATTCTGTCCCGGGCGCAGGCCGCAGGCCGATGCCTCTGGGGCAGATCGATTCGACCCTTGACACCCGTGTCTCGTTGTGCAACGAGGAGATCGACAGGATTCTCGGCGGCGGCATCGTGGAGGGCTCGCTGGTCCTGATCGGCGGCGAGCCGGGCATCGGAAAGTCCACGCTTTCGCTCCAGATTCCTTTGGGCTGCCCTTCGCTGAAAACCCTCTATGTGACGGGTGAGGAGAGTCTCAGACAGGTGAAGATGCGGGCGGACAGACTTGGCGGCGACCCTGCCAACTGTCAGATATTCAGTGAGACGCAGGTCGAGGATGTGGTCGCGCAGGCCCGTGAGGTGAAGCACGACCTGATGATCGTTGACTCCGTGCAGACGATGTTCTCCAGCACGGTGGAATCGACTCCGGGGTCTGTGTCGCAGGTCAAGGAGGTCGCCGCGATCCTTCTGCGTTTCGCCAAGGAGACCGGAATCCCGGTCATCCTGATCGGCCACATCACGAAGGAAGGCTACATCGCCGGCCCGAAGATCCTTGAGCACATAGTCGATGTCGTCCTGCAGTTCGAGGGCGACAACCGCGGCTCCTACAGGATCCTGCGGAGCATCAAGAACCGTTTCGGCTCCACTTCGGAACTCGCCGTGTTCGAGATGACCGGGAAAGGCCTGCGAGGGGTGGCGAACCCTTCGGAACTTCTCATCCCGATGCACGAGGCGGGACTCAGCGGCGCGGCGGTCAGCGTGATGCTCGACGGCACCCGCCCCTTCCTGTTCGAGGTCCAGGCGCTTGTCAGCTCGGCCGTCTACGGCACGGCGCAGCGCTCGGCGACCGGCTTCGACGTGCGGCGATTGAATATGCTGCTGGCCGTCCTGGAGCGGCGCGCTGGGTTCAAGCTGGCGCAGAAAGATGTTTTTCTGAATATGGCGGGAGGCCTCAAGGTCAACGATCCGGCCTGCGACCTGGCCGTCATCTGCGCCGTCCTCTCCTCCAATTTCGACCTGGCGATCCCGCCGGACAACTGCTTCGCCGGCGAGGTGGGCCTCAGCGGCGAGATCCGTCCTGTGGCCCAGCTTGACCGCAGGGTGGGGGAGGCCGCGAGGCTGGGCTTCAAGAAGGTGTTCGTGTCCTCCTTCGCCTCTCTGGACATCGCTCCGAAGGGCATAGAGGTGGTGAAGGTCGCCGATGTGCCGGCTCTCGTCAGGGCTCTCTTCAGCGCTCAGTAGCCGAGGACGTTCGGATATTCAAAAAAAATTATTATATTCGCCAAGTTTAAGGAGAAAAGCGGTTTGCCGGGAAAAGGTCCGGCCCGCCGCCGGCTCCTGCGGAAGAACTTTAAAGTAACAAATTATGAATCTTAGAGACATTAAGAAGGACATTGAATATGTCATCGGAGCTTTCATCGATGATTGCTCCCTCTTCAGCGCTGTTAACGAAAAGGCTGACGACGCGGCTCTGGGCTGCCTTTTCGACGAGGCCGTCGTTCTGTTCAACGACCTCAGGGACAAGGTGAACGCCAAGGTCGAGTCTAAAAGCAAAAAGGCTTACTACGCAGGCATCCGCAAGGAACTCCTCGAGAAGACCGACGCTCTGTACCAGAAACTCAGCGGCATCATCAAGGCCGCCGGAACGGCCGAGCAGAAGTAATTCCCTGTCGTCCGGAAAGATATGTGGGGGAAGGCTTCACCGGTCTTCCCCTTTATTTTGATGAATATATTTTAATTTCGCATTTACGGAACATCTTATCTCCCGTCACGGCAGTGACGGAGCAAGTCCCTCCCCCGAGGGGAGGGATT
>CAVJKE010000140.1:0-5481 GCA_963649695.1 bacterium | reverse complement strand
CGGCATCCTTCGCGACCGTGCCGACCGGCACGTCAAGAATGACGTCCGCGCCGTTCTTGCCGGTCCTCAGGCCGCCTTCTCCGTGCGCGCCGTCCTCGGCCTTCACGTGCTTGCGGTACTTCAGATGGATCAGCGTCCAGAACTGCGGGTTGGCCTTGAGGATTATGTGGCCTCCACGGCCTCCGTCACCTCCGTCCGGACCGCCCTTAGGGACATATTTCGCCCTGTAGAGATGGGTAGACCCTGCGCCGCCGTGTCCGGAGGCGCACCAGATCTTCACGTAGTCTATGAAATTAGAGTCTGGCATAACTCATTTAATATCAATATATTCAGTTCCAAGAAGCGGCACGGGTAACAAAATAGCGGCAAAACTGTCTGAAGCAGACTGCCTTAAGTAAACAGCCTGAAGTAACCAAGGACAAGCATAGCAGGCAATTTGAAAGTGGACACCGTCAAAAAACTTTTTCCGTCCCACATTATCCGGCCTATTTCAATGAACGAACGCAAAGATACACATTTTTTATGAAGGGGTCATCATGAAGGGGTCATCATTTCACTTGTATTCGTTTATAGAATGCCACTTTGCGCCTTACCAGGCCGTTCGAGGTTGTTCCTACCTCCATCAATAAAAAGTCAGCGAGGGAAATTTGACTGTCCCGCGGCGAAAGGTTATGAATATAATCAAGACATCAAAAATATCTGGAGCCCTTCGTGAGCTTCTGCCTGATAAGTGGCAAAAGAAATCAAAGTAAACCTGGAATTGCTTATATTTGCGGTTCTATGAATTGCTTGACGATATTTCGGCGGTTGGTGTTCGGGGCGGGGCTTATGCTGCCTCCGCTGGGCGCTTCCGCTATGGAAGCTCTGTGCGGCTCGACAAATGCAGCCACCCGGATAGAAGTTGGTGCCGCGGCTGAGGACAGCGTTGCAAGACACTCAGAGATAGGCTGGTATGTGCAGATGAGCGGGCTCGGGTCTACCTCTCGCGCGTTGCCGTTCTGGAGCCATACGAACCGCGGCGGCGCATACCCAGAGACCTCCGGCGGCCTGTTGCAGGGCGGTGCGGACGGAATGCACAACCTTGGACACGGCTTCAGCGTCGATTGGGGACTCGGACTCGCCGGCTACGCCGCAGCTTCGCCCGATGCCGAAGTCCACAACACGGACGGGAAACAGTACCGCGGAATGGTCGAGAATCTCTACGCAGGGATAGGCTGGGAAAAGCTGCACCTGGACATTGGTGTCAAAGCCAGAGACTTGGAATTCAACAACTTGTCCGTGACGGGAGGCGACCTGACCTGGACTGGGAATACGCTAGCGTTTCCGGGCTACACACTGAAATCCGACTGGATCGGGGTGCCGTTTATGAAAAAGGTTGTGTCCGCCCGCTTCGACTTCGGAGACTACGGGCTTTGGGATAACCGCTATGTCGAACACACCCTGCTGCATAACCAGGCCCTGTATTTCAAGGTAAAGATATTCAGAGACTTGCACTTTACTTTCGGGCTTGAGGACTGGTGCCAGTGGGGTGGGATTTCGCCCAGATACGGAAAGCAGCCCCAAGGATTCAAGGATTATCTCAGGATGATGACGGGGTCGAGCGGTGGCGACGGGGCCACGGTGAGCGACCAGATCAACGCCCTCGGAAATCACCTCGGCCGCGAACTGCTGAGACTGGATTGGACGAAGGAGAGCTTCCATCTGACTTTCCAGCACGACAGGCCGTTTGAGGACGGATCCGGCGTGGGATTCCAGAATTTTCCGGACGGAGTGAATACGCTTGATTTTTCCTTCAATGACAAGTCCCGCTGGGTCAGTGATATAGTTCTTGAATATATCTACACCAAATGGCAGTCAGGTACCCGTCACGACCGACCGGCCACCGAAGAGGAACTGAAAAAGAATCCCGAAAAGACCAGGATAGTCGTGGGCGGCTGCGACAGCTATTTCAACAATGGAGAATACAAGTCCGGCTGGACTTACAATGGCCGTGTGATAGGCCTGCCTCTTTTCCCGGCCACGGTCAAGAATGCCGACGGGCAGACCTTCGGTGTTTCCTGCAACAGGATCACGGCATGGAATTTCGGTCTGGGAGGGGCCTTGGCACACAGACTCCCGTACAGGATGAAAATCACCTACAGCCAACATTTCGGTCAATATCACAATCCCGCCGGCTCGATCTATGAGACCAAGCCGCGTCAGGTCTCGGGTTCTTTCGAGCTGACGCTCCCCTGCCTGCGCGGCCGTGGCTCAAGGCTGGAAAGTGCCGGACTCGATTCAGGGCTTGGACTTGATGGTCGCGGCGGTGCCGCACAGGACGGCCCAAGGCGTGGCGGCACCGGAATGAGCGCTTCAAGACGTGCCTGGGCGCCGCAGATCACCATAGGCCTCTATGCCGACAAAGGCTCGCTCCTGCCAGATACCGCCGGCCTGACCCTGTCCCTCCGCTGGGGCAACTGATTCCCCTGCCTGCAACGCGTGGCCGGGATGAAGCCGGAGCCGCCGGAACAGATTCGCACCAGCCAGCCTTGAACCAGAATCACGTTCTGCGCGACTTCTCGAATATTCTGCGTATATTCGCGTTCCAAAAAAACCGTCAAAATGGAAAGAACATTAGTCATAATAAAGCCGTGCGCCGTGCAGAGGGGACTAGCGGGCGAAATACTCACACGCTTCGAGCGGAAGGGGCTCAAGATCGTGGCCCTGAAGATGTACCGTTTCACCAAGGAGAAGTGCGCGGAACACTATTCACACCTGACGCAGAAGCCGTTCTATCACATCATTGAAGCCTCGATGATGGCCGCTCCGGTCATCCTTGTCTGCCTTGAAGGCATCGACGCTGTCGCCGTGGTCCGTGAGATGACCGGAAGCACCGACGGCAAGAAGGCCCAGCCGGGGACCGTGCGGGGGGACTACTGCATGAGCCACCAGGAGAACATAATCCACGCTTCGGACAGCCTGGAAAGCGCGCAGGTGGAACTCGCCCGCTTCTTCACCGAGGACGACTACTTCGACTACCCTACCCCGCTTCTGCCGTTCCTTTACGCGGAAGACGAATTATAACGATGGTGAACTCCGATATTCTTTAGAAAAATGAAAAAATTCAATTATCTGTTTCTGATTCTGTCAGTATTAAGCCTGGCTCTCGCCTCCTGCGACAAGGACGACAAGGAGTCCGACACCGAAGATGTGTATTTCGAGATAGACCCAAGCGGCAGCCGGGAGTGGACCGCGGAGGAGCTGGCCGACGAACTTTACGGAGCTGAAGGCTCCGCGGCGGGCGAAGAAAACGCCAAGCTGCGCAAGCTGTTCCTGGAGAACGTGGCCGCGCACGAGGCGGAGCTTTGCGACGAACTCGGTACGAACGGCGTGGCGATGGGCTACATCGGCTACAAGTACTACTATCAATCGCAGGATGTGAACGGCGAAACAAGGACACTCTCCGCAAGGGTGGTCTGGGCAAGGTACAGGCTGTTCGGCTGGCACAATCTGGACCCGGACAACCTCTACATAATGGAGCACCCTTTCATCACCGACAACGCCGACGCTCCATCGGAGTGCACCTCCTTTGAAATGGGACTCTCCACGCAGGACTACCTCCTGATTTCTCCGGACGGCCTGGGCTATGGCATCAACAAGGAAATGATCGACCCTTACCAGAACCACGAGGTTTCGGTGAAGAATTCTCTGGATGCGCTGGAGGCCGGCTATGCCGTGTGGAAGAAGTACGGCAGCGGCACAATGGAAGATGATTGGAAGACCATAATCCTCGGCCTCTCGGAAGGTGCCGGCAAGGCTCTCGCCCTGCACAAATACTTTGACACCCACGATGATGAGGCCTCGAAGTGGCACTTCTCATATTCCTTCACCTGCGCCGGAAGCTACGACCCTTCCTGCACCTGGGAGACTTATTACGACTGGGACGGAACTGAATATGTAGCCGTGATTCCGATGACCATAAAATCAATGCTCGCCAGCTATCCCGACATGCTCAAAGGGTACAGCGAGGACGATTTCTACTGCAAGAAATATCTTGCCGTCAAAAGTCAGATAGATGCCCTGCTGGCGGGTAAAAACATGTCATACAAAGAGCAGGACGCCAAAATCAAGGAACTGCTCGGAACTCAGACCCCGACCCTTGGCGATGTGCTGAGCGAGACTTTCCTGGACAAGAATTCCGGCATCTACAAGGCCTTTGTCAAGTGCCTTGAGAAAAACGACCTTTCCAAGGGATGGACTCCGAAGCACACCATCAAGATCCTCGCTTCCAAGAGCGATGGATTCATGCCGTATGCCTCCACCGAGGCCATCATGAACGCTTTCGGCGACATGGTGACCGTGACTTCTATCGCAAACTGCGACCACAGCGACATCTGCGACCTGTACCACACTGCCTACACCACCGTTGTCTGGTAGGGGTCTATGAATATCCATATTCAGCGCACCGCCTCCCCTTGCGGGGAACTCGTCCTGCGAGAGGCCGGCGGTGAGCTTTTTTTTTGTGACCGGGGCGGAAGGCCCTGCGCGGAGCGGAACAAGCGAAGGCTTGCAAGACTCCTGGATGCCGAGAAAATCCTTGAGGCGAGGGTACAGGGGATGGCGTCCTTGATATTCACAGAAATCAGTCGATGACCACGGCTGTGCCGGACGCGGTCACCATCATCATCCCGTTGTCCGCTCCCAACGTCTCATAGTCGACATCGATGCCCACCACGGCATTGGCTCCTATCTGCCGGGCGCGGTCCTCCAGCTCCTGCAGAGCATTCTCTCTAGCTTTGATGACCTCCTCTTCGTATGAGCCGGAACGCCCTCCGACGAAGTTGCGGATGCTGGCCGCGAAGTCCTTGATGAAATTGACTCCGGAGACGACCTCTCCGAAGACTACGCCCTTGTAGGCGGTGATATTGTGACCTTCAATGGTCGGCGTTGTCGAAAGTATCATATAGATTGCAGTTTTGTTTTACAGGATAGCAGTCTGTCCGGCTACGCTTTGTCCGTGCAGTCGTCCGTCAGATTGCCAGCATCTATCTCTGGCTGGATGAAGTTCGCCCTTGCATATTCCCAGAGCGCCGCTGAGCCGGCAGCGCTGTTCTCGTTCCTTCGCAGGACCTCCGACAGCCTGCGGCCTCCCTCTCTCCAGGCCTTTCCGTGCGTGGCGCTCTGGAGCATAAGCGGCTGGAAGTTGTCGAGGGTGTGGGCGAACTTCGCCTCCGGGGTCTCCCCTGCCTCGAACTCGTCCCAGAGCGAACGGAACTTCTTCCCGAGATCCTCCGGCAGTTGGGCGTAGAGCCTGTCCGCGGCGGCCACCTCGCGTTCCCTCTGGCTCTTTTTCCCATCCTCGTCGTAGGCGAAGGTGTCGCCGGCATAGACCTCGACAAGGTCGTGGATGAGAAGGATGCTCACCACCTTCAGGACATCGACCTTCTCGTTGGCATAGTCCGAGAGCAGCAACGCCATCACGGCCATGTGCCAGGCGTGTTC
>CAVJKE010000139.1:0-5484 GCA_963649695.1 bacterium | reverse complement strand
TTAAGGGATGGGGAAAACGGGAGATTCTTGGAATCATCTTTTGGCGGTAGGGACGGTGACATTCAGAATATGTTTGGTAAATTCGCGGAGACCGGGGGACTCGGCGGTTGAAGCGTGAGGCCTCGCGGCGGATTCAGAACTCCGCCGCTGTCCCGGCCCAAAAAACAACATCGTATGGATTTCTACAAGATGAGTGTCCCGTCGGAGACGAAGATTCCTGACGGGGAGGTACAGAAAGTCTGGAAACGCAAGCGCTTCCAGACTTTCATAACGGTGACCCTCGGCTACGCGCTTTACTATGTGTGCAGGATGTCGATGGGCGTGATGAAGCAGCCGCTGATCGAGGCCGGCCTTCTGGACGCCACCCAGCTGGGTGTCATAGGAGCGTGCCTGTACTGGACCTATGCGGCCGGCAAACTTGTCAACGGCTTTCTCGTGGACACATCGAACATCAAGAGGTTCATGGCCACGGGCCTTCTCGTCTCGGCGGCGGCGAACCTCATAATGGGAGTGATCGGGGCGAGCGCCTCGGCCGCTGGACTGGGCAGCGCCGTCATCTTCATAGGGTTCGCGGTGATGTGGGCGGTCAACGGCTGGGTGCAGTCCATGGGAGCGCCTTCCTCCATCGTGGGACTTTCAAGGTGGTTTCCTCTCAAGGTCCGCGGCACATACTACGGCTTCTTCAGCGCCTCCCACAACATCGGCGAAGGACTGTCCTTCATATTCGTGGGATCCATAGTGGCTGCCTTCGGCTGGAAATGGGGCTTCTTCGGAGCGGCCTGCGCCGGCCTTCTCGGAGTGCTGGTCATTCTCCTGTGGGTACACGACACGCCTGAAAGCAAGGGACTTCCGAGCATCGAGGAACTTTCCGGCGAGAAGACCCCGGAAAAGACCGGAGGCGATGCGAAGGAGACCCGCAGAATCCAGGCGGCCGTCCTCCGCAATCCGGGCGTGTGGGTTCTCGCGGCCTCGAGCGCGTTCATGTATATGAGCCGCTACGCCATCAACGAATGGGGCACGATCTTCCTTCAGGAGAACTATGACTACGACCTGATGGAGGCCGCGTCCATCATCGGCATCAACCCGATCTTCGGAGTGATCGGCACGGTGTTCTCGGGCTGGCTTTCGGACAAGGTGTTCAAGGGCGACAGAAAGTACCCTGCCTTCGCGGCCGGCCTGCTTGAGTCCATAGCTCTCGCCCTCTTCCTTTTCGGCGGCGGCAGCCACTTCACCCTCATCCTCTCTATGGTCCTCTTCGGGGTCGCGATCGGAGTGCTCATCTCGTTCCTCGGCGGACTGATGGCGATCGACCTTGTACCGAGAAAGGCCACGGGAGCCGCTCTCGGCATCGTCGGAATGGCCTCCTACGCCGCGGCGGGAATCCAGAACATCATCACGGGCTTCCTCCTTGACAACAACACTTTCGAGGCTGTGAACCGTCTCGGCGAGACCGTGACAAGACACGACTACAGCTATGCGAGCTGGTTCTGGCTCGGCTCGGCGGTGGTCTCCTGCCTCCTGCCTATCCTCAACTGGAAGCGCAGACAGCAGCAGATCTGATGGCTGCAAGGAAAAATCGACTGATATCCTGCCGAGGGTACCGAGAAGTTTCTTATCTTTGTCAGTCCCGGATTAAAAAATCAATATGCTGGAAGAGAAGACGAAGAAGTGGATCAGAAGGGTGCTGTGGACGGTGCTGGCGCTGTGGGCCGTGGTGGTCATAGCGCTCCAGGTCGTCCTCAATTCCACCGTGCTCGGAAAAATCGCGGATTCCTTCGCCGATGAATATGTCGACGGCGAAGTGGCATATTCAAAGATCAAGGCCTCGATGTTCAGGAGCTTCCCGAACCTCAACGTCACCGTCGACGACTTCTCCATCACCTATCCCCACGGCAGGTACGCCGCTTTTGACACTGTCCAGACCCCGGGTTCGTACCTGGCCGGAGCGGGCAGAAACCAGGCCGCCGACACCCTCGCTCATTTCGATGAGCTTTCCCTCTCGGTTAACTACCTCGCCGCCGTGACCGGCAGGATCAAGGTAAGACACGCGGTTCTCGCCCGGCCGAGGATATTCGCACATCGGTACGGTGGAGGCAGGGCCAACTGGGACATCTTCAGGACCGGCGGCAAGACCGAGGAGGACACTTCTTCCGCGGGCTTCAGTCTGCCGGACCTCACAATCAAGAAAATCAGCCTTGAGGGCGAGCCGTTCGCCGTGTACACCGACCCGCAGGACACGGTGGCCGGCTGCATATTCCTGAAAAGTCTTTCCGCCAAAGGCCGCTACCGCGCCGGGAAGGGCCGGATCGAGAGGGTGTCGCTTTCGCTTGACTCGCTTTTCGCCGCCGGACGGCTTCCGGCAGACACGGTCGCTTTCAAGCTTGACCGCCTCAAGGTGAAAGAGAAGGGCGACAGGTTCGACATCGATCTGGCTTCCAATGTGTTCCTCGGCCTCAAGTCTTCCGGCAGGATGAGCATCCCGGTTGAGGTCAAGGGTAAGGTGACCCCTGACCTGAAAGGCAAGACCGTCGCCGTGGAGGATCTGCAGGCCAAAGTGGCCACGATCGGCCTCCAGGCTTCAGGAAATGTGGATTTTTCGGGCGACAAGACCCTCATAAAGGCGAAGGCCGGCATCAAGGATGCGTCGATAAGCGGACTGGTCGACTGTTTCGGGGACAACTTCCCCGTCCTTAAAAACCTCCACACCGACGCTGTCATCTCGCTGGACGCCACCTGTGACGGCTTCTACGACAGTGCCACCGGCAGCCTGCCGCCGCTTTCCGTAAGAGTCCTGATCCCCGACTCGCAGGTCGGCTGGGAAGGCTTCGTCGAGAAAGGCCGCCTCGACCTTGACGCAACCGCTAGCAGCGTCGACGGCAGGCTGACAGCCGAGATTCCGGATTTCTGCTTCAACATCAACGGGATGAAGGTCTCGCTCAGCGGTTCGGTGGACGATGTCCTTGGAGACGACCCGGAGATCCAGTTGAGCAGCGACATCCACATCGTCATCGACTCCCTGACAAGATACCTCCCCGACAGCCTCGGGCTTTCGGCCCACGGCGACCTTGAGGGCATCATCGAAGGAGGCTTCAGGCTGTCTCAGCTCAATCTTTTCAATTTCTCGGAGACCGGCCTCGAAGGACTTGTGGAAAGCAACAACATCTCGGTCAGCATCCCTAAGGACACCCTCTTCGCCTATCTCGGCCACACCGACATCAGCCTCGGCTCCTTCTCGCACGATGAGGAAGACCACGAGGGACACGGCGAGGAAGGCCACAGCCACAAGGGACTTTCCATCACGGTCGACAGCCTGTTCGCTGAATATGGCGCCTCGACCTTCATCCGGGGTACGGGGATAAACATCTCGGCGCACAACTCCGAAGAACTGATCGGAGGCCGGCCGGACAAGCATCCCGTCCACGGGCATCTCGACATCGGCTCCATCGGAATGATGGACATAGATTCCTGCTTCGTCGGGGCCTTGGGTTCGGCCAACACCTTCAAGCTGAGCCAGAAAATAGCAGGCGGACAGGCCGTCCCTTACATAAGCCTTACGAGCAGGAACAAGGATGTGACCGTCCGTGACGGAGTCAACAGGTTCTCCGTGGCCGACGCCCGTCTCAGCGTCGCGGCTCATCCGAACTCTGTCGAAAGGCAGGTCCGCAAGAAACATCTTCTGGACTCGCTCCAGAAAGTCTACCCGGGAGTGAAAAGGGATTCCCTGCTGCGCAAAGCCTTCAGGAGAATGCCTGTGGATTCGCTGCCGGACTACCTCTCCGAGAAGGATTTCGAGAAGAACGACATCAAGATACAGCTCGGGGAATCCATCTCCAACTACATCAAGACCTGGGATATAGACGGTGGCGTGAGCCTGGCCGAAGGGCTTGTCATCACCCCTTACTATCCGCTCGACAACAGGATCGCCGGCTTCAGCGGGACATTCTCCAACAACTCCATCGAACTGAAGAAACTCTCCCTGACCTCCGGGTCGTCGGACATCAACGCCAGCGGTCGGCTTACCGGTCTGCGGAGGATTCTTGTCTCGGGGAAGGGGATGCTGGACTTCAACCTCGGGATAACCTCGAAGCAGATCGATGTGAACGAGATCCTGATCGCCCTGAATTCCGGCAAGAACTATGTGCCGACCGACCGGAAGGCGGCTCTGGAGGGGATGGACGACTCAGACTACCTCGAATCCGTCAAGGAGGCCTCGGCCTCGGACACGACAAGCCTTCAGTCCCTCTTCGTGGTGCCGGCCAATCTCAACGCCAAGGTCTCCATCGAAGCCGACAGGATCAGATATTCAAAACTCGAGACCTCGTGGATGTGTTCGGACATCGTGATGAAGGAGCGCTGCCTCCAGGCGACCAACACCCTGGCCACCACGAATATGGGCGATGTCTATCTCGAGGGTTTCTACTCCACCCGCACCAAGAAAGACCTGAAGGCGGGCTTCGACCTCACGCTAGCGGG
This sequence comes from bacterium, assembly GCA_963649695.1. Taxonomy (GTDB): domain Bacteria; phylum Bacteroidota; class Bacteroidia; order Bacteroidales; family UBA932; genus Cryptobacteroides. The sequence continues at coordinate 1,011 of CAVJKE010000139.1, read as the reverse complement.
GATCACGGCGGAGAAGGTGATCGAACTCTTTCCTGCGGTGGACAGCATCGTGCCTATGCTCAAGGCTTTCAAGGGAATGCTGGACTGCGAGGTGGCGGCCACGACTGCCATCGACACATCTATGAATATCCTGCTTCCGACTTTGAGCGGAATAGTGAAGATAGACGGCAAGGACCTTTCCCTCGTGGAGAGCAAGGAACTTGACAAACTGCGCAGGACGCTGATGTTCAAGGACAAGGACTCCAGCCACATCGAGTCGCTTTCCATCAAGGGCATCATCAAGGACAACCAGCTGGAGATCTTCCCGTTCGTCCTCAATGTCGACCGCTACTCGGTGGCGGCCAGCGGACTCCAGAGGTTCGACCAGAAGTTCAAGTACCATCTCTCGGCTCTCAAGTCCCCGATTCCATTCAAATTCGGAATCAATCTGAACGGCACCTTCGACAACTGGAGCTGGAGGCTCGGCAGAAGCAAGTACAAGAGCCAGAACGTTCCTCTGTTCGACACGCAGGTCGAGGGTCTGAGGGTCAATCTGACCGACGCCATCCACAAGATCTTCGAGAAGGGTGTGGAGCAGGCGCTGAAGCAGAACGAGATGTCGCAGAAGGCCATCGAGGCCAAGAAGAACGAGCTGGACTATTCCGCGGCCCTGACGGAGGACCTCTCGAGCGAGGAGAAGAAGACCCTCGAGACCCTCGAGAGCGTCACCACCGCCGTGCCTGACCCCGGCAAGGAAGATATTTATGAATATTGAAACACCTTATTCCCGTCACGTCAGTGACGGAGCAAGTCCATCCCCCGAGGGGAGGGATTTAGGGAGAGGGTAACGTGGACTGATTTTCATGGACAGGCTCTTCGAACGTGGGATAAGGTGTTTTGCCACAGGCACTTTATTGCAAGCGAAAGATATTTATGAATATTGAAACACCTTATTCCCGTCACGTCAGTGACGGAGTACATCCCCTTCCCGAGGAAGGGGATTTAGGGGAAGGGTAACGTGGACTGATTTTC
>CAVJKE010000138.1:0-5509 GCA_963649695.1 bacterium | reverse complement strand
GGAGGCCCCTGTGTGGTCAGACATTGTTTACAATGTCTGACCCCCGATGAATTCCCTCATTATTGATGTTGGTGGAATGGCGGCGATCTCGGATGGCTGCAGGGCAACGATATAGTCCAGGAATTTCAGCAGACGCACGGCCTCGGTGTAGGCCGGAGAGTTAGGCGAAATCCTGCGCAGAAGCGGCTCGGCGTAGTACTTCAGCATCGGAAGCTCGAAGATCAGGGCCGAATTGAAAAGCTCGTCAGCATTCTCCTGGAACGGGAATATGTTCCTTGCCTCGCCACGCCTCACACTGTACCACCTGCTGATAGTCTCCTCCGGAGTGATCCCCCTGACCCTGTTGTCACGCACCATCCTGCGCAGCAACCTGTTGTCGGATGTCGACATATTGTTGTTCTCGTCGATGTTGAGCGAGGTGAGAGCCGAGACATAGACCCTCAGAATCCTTGAGTCATCCACCGATGATGTCATCTCCGGATTCAAGGCGTGGATGCCCTCCATTATCAGGATATCCTTCTCGTCCAGACGCATCTTCTTCCCTGAGCTGACCCTGTGGCCGGTCTTGAAGTCGTACTTCGGCACTTCGATCTCCTCCCCGTCGATCAGGGCGTTGAGATGGCTGTTCAGAAGGTCGAGGTCCATCGCGTGGAGCGACTCGAAATCGTAGTTGCCCTCCTCGTCTTTAGGCGTGTGTTCCCTGTCGACGAAATAATTGTCCAGTTCGATAACCTTCGGGTTGAGGCCCAGCACCTTGCACTGCAGGGCTATCCTCAGGGAGGACGAAGTCTTGCCGCTGGAGGAAGGTCCTGCGATCATCACGATCCTCTTGGTGCCTCTTTCAGTGTAGATCCTGTCGGCTATCCTGGCGTAGCCGCGCTCGTGGAGCGATTCAGCCATATTGATGAGGTTCACGGCCTCTCCGTTCCTGATGGCCTTGTTGAGCGTGCCGACCCCTTCGATGTTGATGATCGAGCACCAGTCTGAATATTCCTTCAAGGCCGCCGCTATCTTGCCCTGACGCTTCATCGGCATCACCTTGCCCGCATCGTTGATCATCGGCGGCTGCAGGCAGAATCCTTCGCCCACCGGGCTGATGTCGAAGACTTTAAGGTGGCCGGTGGAAGGCACAAGCGGTCCGTGGAAGGAATCCGCCAGATTCCCGAGGTAGTAGACGCTGCAGGTGAAGGAGTCGATGGTGTTCTGGAGTTCCGCCTTCTCAGGCTGGCCTCCGGCCTTGAACAGTTCCACCGCGTCCTTCGAGAACATCTTGACCTTCGAGAACGGCAGGTTCTTGTTGACGATCTCCCTCATCCTGGTCCGCAGGGCTTCGATCTCGTCGTCTTTCACGAAATAGATTCTGCCCCGTCCGTCATCGGTCTTGCCTTTCTCCTTGAGTTCGCAGTAAAGGCCGCTCGGCAGCGAGTGGTCTATCACGAGAATCTTGTCCGGGAAGAGTTCCCTGACGGCGTACTGCAGCACGAAGCACAGCGAGCGCATATAGCAGCGCCTCCCGTCAGGATGGTTGTAGCCGATGAACTCGACCTGGTGCAGCTCGTCCGGCATATAAGCCAGTTCCTTGAGCTTGTTGTCCACAAGGGCGGCGACCACGTCGTGCTTCTGCCTTGTCTTCTTGTCTGTGACGCTTGGGTAGTACTTGTCGGCGATGACTTTCAGGTCCTGCCCCAGTTCGATCTTATGATTCTTTCCGTCGTTCACGCAGAACAACACTATCTCATTCTTTTTCATACACCAAATGTAATCAAAGATCTTTGAATATGAGGCATCGGCGGCCGTGATAAAAAAAATATTTTTCTGTTTCTTAGCACGGAATTTCTGTTTCTTATCTTTTTTTACGTTTCCGCGTCGCATATTTGCCAAGGTTAGACAAACAACTTACAACTATGCTGGTCGACATACTTGGGGCTAAATGTGTGGGCATCGAAGCCGTCCCCGTCACCGTTGAGGTGGACATAACACACGGAATAGGAATCCATCTGGTCGGACTCGCCGACGCGGCGGTCAAGGAGAGCCTCCTGCGTACGGTCACCGCCCTCCAGTCGCTCGGGTTCAGGATTCCCGGCAAGAAGATCGTCATAAATCTGGCCCCGGCTGACGTCCGGAAGAACGGCAGCGGCTATGACCTCCCTATAGCGATCGGCATCCTCGCCGCCTCCGAACAGAAGGTTTTCCCCGGTCTGGACAGGTATCTCATAATGGGGGAGCTGGGCCTCGACGGCTCTGTGAGGGAGGTGCAGGGGGCGCTGCCTTTCGCGGACCTCGCTTCCAGTCTAGGAATATCCGGGTGCATCATCCCGTTGAGGTCGGCTATGGAGGCCACCGAGTGTGACGGCCTCTCCATCTTCGGGGTGGAGAATCTCGGCGATGTCATCAGGATTCTTGAGGGACAGGAGGACTGCTCGGACCTGCTTGTCTGGAACACGAAACTCTACAGGAAGCTGACCCGCACGGCCCGGCGTGACGGAAAACACCGCCCCGACCGCGATGTGATGGACTTTTCCGAGATCATCGGCCAGGAAGGGGCCAAGAGGGGAGTCGAGATCGCGGCCGCCGGCGGCCACAACCTGATCATGGTCGGTCCGCCGGGCAGCGGGAAGAGTTCTCTCGCCAAGGCGATGGCCGGGATACTGCCACCGATGACTACCGAGGAGGCTATCGTCACAAGCAAGATCTACTCGGTCGCCGGGATGAAGGGGTCGCAGACCGGACTGATCCGCACGAGACCGTTCCGCGCGCCTCACTACAGCGCGTCGCTGGCCGCCATAATCGGCGGCGGGGCCGGCACGGACATCAGCCCCGGCGAGGTCACTCTCGCCGAGAACGGAATACTCTTTCTTGATGAGTACGGCCAGATGCCGAAATCCGTGCTGGAGGCTCTCCGCGGGCCGATGGAAGACCGTAAGGTGACGATATCCAGACTCCGGTCGAAGATGGAATATCCGGCTTCCTTCATGCTGGTGGCGGCCTCGAATCCCTGCCCTTGCGGCTACTACGGGGAAGGAGACAGGTGCCGCTGCACTCCTGGACAGAGGCTGAACTATCTGTCGAGACTGTCAGGTCCTGTGATGGACAGGATAGACATTCAACTCTGGCTGCATCCTGTCGACACGAAGAAACTTGTCGGGAGGACTAAAGGGGAGGCCAGCGAGGTGGTGGCTGAGAGAGTCCTGAAGGCCAGGACCCTGCAGAAACTCCGCTTCGCAGAAGACGGGATATTCACGAACGCCGAGATGAGCGGCCGGCTGATCGAGAAGTACTGTCCGCTGGATGAAGGATGCCGTACGGTGATGGAGCAGCTTATCGGCCGCCTAGGCCTGTCCGCTCGGGCATATTCAAGAATACTCAAGGTCGCGAGAACCATCGCCGACCTTCAGATGTCAAAGGAGATCAGGCCTGAATTTCTGAAGGAGGCGGCAGGCTACCGCTTCCTTGACAGGCTCAACGCCGACGCCTACTAGGAGGCCGCTTAATCCTGGTCCTCCCAGGTCACTGAACGCGACTCGTCGGGATTGACGCTGATCCGGACTTTGAGGGTCTCTTCCGGCAGCAGGTCCTCGATGTTCTCCGGCCATTCCATAATGCAGAGGCAACCGCTGTCGAGGTAGTCGTAGAGGCCTATGTCGAGAGCCTCGGAAAGCTTCGTTATGCGGTAGAAATCAAAGTGGTACATCGGCTCTCCCGCCTTGGTGCGGTACTCGTTGACGATGGCGAAGGTAGGCGAACTGACCGCGTCCTTCTCGACCCCGAGCCTGCTGCAGATGGCTGAAGTGAAGGTGGTTTTCCCGGCCCCCATCGGAGCGTAGAACGCTATGATGGTGTGGCCGCTTGTCTGTGCGAGGAACTCATCGGCGGCCTTGCCGATCTCCTCCAGGTTCTTTATGATGATTTCGTGTTTCATTGCTTCCTATGGTCTCAGCCAGGTTTCAGGGTTCTGAGGTTCGCGTCCGGCCCAGATCTGGAAATGCAGCTGGGTCTCGCCCCCGATTGTGTCGACGGTTCCGACCGTCTGCCCGGTCTTGATCTTGTCACCGGCCTTGACGCTGACCGTCCCGAGCTTGCAGTAGAACGAGAAGTAGTTGCCGTGCTGGACAAGGACGCATTTGTTGTAGCCCGGCATCACGACGATCTGCTTCACAACGCCGTCGAAGACGGCTTTCACTCCCGCTCCCGGAGAAAGGGCTATGGTGATTCCGTTGTTGAAAGGCAGCTTGAGGTTCGTGTAGACCGGGTGGTAGTGCTGCCCGAAATGGTCCACGACAGGGCCTTCGGCCGGCCACGGCAGCTTGCCTTTGTTCGCCTCGAACTTCTTGGCGAGGGTGTAGTCGACAGGCTTTCTGGTGGCTGCGCCGGTCTTCCCGCCGGTTTTCTTTCCGGACTTTCCGTCCTCGGTCGCCTCCCGGATGATTCTTGCGATCTCCCTGTTGAGAGCGTCCACCTCCCTCTGTTTTTTTGAAAGTTCGGCCTGGTACTTCTTCTTGTCCTTTTTCAGCTGGTTGACCAGTTTCTGCTCCTCGTTCTGTTCTTCCTGCAGCTTGTTCATCTCGGAGACCCTGTCAGAGCGTACCGCTTCAGCCTTGCGCCTGAGGTCCTCGAGCGCTTCCGCCTCATCCTCAAGCTCTTCCTTGGTCTCGATGATCTTGCGGGCCTGGGCGTTCATCTGCTTCGACAGGTCGCGCAGGTAGCCGTAGCGGCGGAAACCCTGGCCGAGATTGTCACTCGCGAGGATGTACATGTACCAGATCTTGGCGTTGCGGTTCACATAGGCGCCGCGCACGAGCCTCTCATAGTGGGTCGACAGTGTGTCCAGCCGTGCCTGGAAGATTGCCACACGTTTCTCCTTCGCGGCGATGGAGTCTGAATATTCAGAAATCTCCCTGTCGCTTTCTTCGACGAGGAGCTTCCTCGAATCCATCTTCCCCTTGATCAGGGTCAGGCGGTTCAGCGCTCCGGCGCATTTTGTGGCGTTGCTTCGGAGCTGCTCGTCAAGGATGGCTATCTCCTTCTGCAGCTTTGCCTTGCGGGCTTCCTGCTTCTTGGTGTCCTGTGAATATGCGGGAGCGGAGGCCGCCATCAGCAGCCCCGCGAGAAGTGTCAGGAATATGCAGGTTCTTGTCCTCATTCGTCAGCTTCGGCTTTTTTGTTGGCCGCCTCCCGCCGGTAGACTTTGGCGAGGTCCGTCTCGCCGAGAGCCTCCAGCACGGCGGCGTAGTGTTCCAGACTTTCCACGCTGTCCTTAGCCCCGTAGAGCATGGCGTGCTTGAACTGGGCCTTAGCCTCCTTGTCCCTGCCGAGCAGGTGGAGGATCCAGCCGTAGGTGTCCAGGTAGGTGGAGTTGTCAGGGTTCTGCTCAATGGTCTTTTTGCTCATCGCGCAGGCCTTCTTGAGCTTGCGGCCTTTCAGGGCGAGGTAGTAGGCGTAGTTGTTCAGGGCCGGAGCGTAGTCAGGATTCAGTTTCAGAACCTTTTCGTAGGCCTTGAAGGCCTTTTCG
>CAVJKE010000137.1:0-5560 GCA_963649695.1 bacterium | reverse complement strand
GTTCTTCAGGTCCACAGGCGCGCGGTCGGAGGTGAACACCAGCTGCTTGCCGGACTGATGGAGGTGGTTGAATATGTTGAAGAACTTGTCCTGCGTGGAAGGTCCGACGAGTTCCTGGATGTCATCCATGATCAGCACGTCGATCCTCATGTAGAACGCCATGAAGTCGGTCAGCTTGTTACGGACATTGACGGCGTTGACGTACTGGGTCTTGAACTCGTTGCCGGTGACGTAAAGCACTACAAGGTCAGGATAGGCCTCGTGGATGGCGATGCCGATGGCCTGGGCCAGATGGGTCTTGCCGAGTCCAGGGCCGCCGAAGATGAACAGCGGGTTGAACGGAGTCTTGCCCGGCTTGTCCGAGATGCTGAGGCCGGCGTTGTAGCCCATCTTGTTGCACTCCCCTTTAATGAGATTCTCGAAACAGTAGACAGGATTGAGCCTTGGGTTGATCTTGAGTTTCTGAAGTCCCGGGAACACGAACGGACTCGGATTGCCGGACGGCTGGAAGGTGTTGATGTTCACCGGCTTGTTGTCAGGCACGTTGCCGTGGGAGGCCGGGAAGACCATCGCCTGCTCCTTCTGGACAGGATGCACCTTGTAGAGAAGGCGCGCGTCCTGGCCGATGACCCTGCGGAGGGTCGCCTTTATAATAGGCAGGAAAGCTTCCTCGAGGTAACTCCTGAAGAAGTCTGTCGGCACTTCTACCGTCAGCGTGGAATCTTCAAGAGAGACCGGAACGATAGTCTTGAACCAGACTTCGAACTGCTTCGGCTCGACGTTCTGCTCGAAAATGCGCAGACACTCGTTCCAGACAGAGATATGTCTTTCCAACTCAGCCATCACTTCAAATGAGAATAAGAATTAAAACAAATGAACAAACTACTTTTGCTTTCGAGTGCAAATTTGGAGGAAAAATAGTTGATAAAAAATCTTTCCCCGTATTGTTTTTGATTTTTATTTTTCTTATCTAATTGAACGCTCCGTTAGAACTGATTTATTTAATTCATTTGGGAATCAATATTTTACAAAGTCAAAATTTTTTAAGTCCATTTGTGGCCAACAACTTATAATTTTGAATAATTCTAAATTAATAAGACCGCCCTTACGAGCGGTCATTGCAAGTGATTAGGAAGGTTTCGAGGCCGGAAACGGGTGTGAAGACGGGTCATCTGACCATCTCGGCGACCCCGTTTTCGATTTTGACAAGAAATGAGTCCTTGTAGGAGGCTTTCAGACCGGAATTAGCCTTCTTCGCTGTCTCCAGATCGGCCGAAACACCTATAATATACTTGAAATACTTCCCTGCCGGAAGCCTCAGCACCTCTCTCCCACCGAAAAACGGGTCGTTCTCGGCCATCTGCTTGGACGAGACAAGAATCTGAGTGCCGTACCGCACGGAAACATTCTCATTCCCAGATGTTTCTCCGGCCGCACTTTCAGTTTTGCTTCCGGATGTCGTGACAGGAGTTTCTTCCTTTATTTCAGTGCTTTCAGCCGTCTTGGAGGCCGCTTCAGCCTTCTTTGCGGACACCCCTACGGCCTCTGTTCCGTCATATTCCTTCTTGTAGGCGCGGAAGGCGTCGTACAGGTCGGAGGCTATCCTCTCCCTGCCGTCCTCCGTGATTAGAACGGAACGGTCGCCAGTGTTCGACATGAAGCCGCATTCCACCAGCACGGCCGGCATAGCCGTGCGCCAGAGGACGTAGAACGGATCCTGCGAGATGCCTCGGCTGCGGGCGATGGCACCTCCCTTCATGGCGTTGTCCACCTTCTGGGCGAAGACAAGGCTCTGCTCCAAAAATGCGTTCTGCATAAGATTCATGAATATGTAGGATTCCGGGTCGCTCGGGTCGAAGCCCTCGTAGCGTGTCGTGTAGTCGTCCTCGAGCTTGATCACGGAGTTCTCCCTGCGCACCACATCCATATTGCCGGCGTAAAGGTCCTTGTTCTTGCTGGTGTACTGGCCGAGGATGTGGACGGAGTAGCCGTTCGGGGCGCTTTTCTTGCCTTCCACAGAGTTGACGTGGACGGAGATGAAGAGGTTGGCGTTGTTGCGGTTCGCGATGTCGGCCCTACCCTGTAGGGTGACGAAGGTGTCGTCGTCACGGGTCAGGATCACCTTGAGGCCCGGGTAACCGGCCTTGATCTTGCCGGCCAGCCTTGTGGCGATGTCCAGCACGATGGTCTTCTCCATCGTCTTGCCGCTCGGGCTGACGCAGCCGGCGTCCTTGCCTCCGTGACCGGGGTCGATCACTACTGTTGAGAGAGTTATGGCCGACGGACGGTCCTGCGCCACAAGGGCGGGACCGGCCAGAAAAAGGGTGCTTACCGCCAGGGCGGCAAGAAATTTGCGATGTATATCCAAAATATGTAGTATATTTGTCTTTTGCAAATTTAGAAAATAATTGCTTATCAAAAAGCACACATATAACATTATCCTTATAGGAGCTCTTGTCGCGCTGGCCGGATGGACAACTTTCGGCCAGGACATCAAGCGTAACAGGGCGTTGAACGAGGCCGCCGCGGAGATCTCGGCGGAGGAATCCCCTGCCGTCGCCGTCCAGGACACGATGAAAGGACGGGAGCAGGCCAGAAGAAGAAGGAATTCTCGGGCCGTGGCCGCCGACACCGCAATCGCGGTGGCCGACACAAGCATATTCAAAGACTCCCTCGCCTTTAAGAGGGACTCGCTGAGGATCGCCGATTCCACCCAGCGCGCCGACTCGCTTTCGATGCTTGAGAAAAGTTCGCTGACAAGGCCGGCCTTCTCCGGAGCGAAGGACTCCATCAGGCAGGATTTCTCGAACGGCCGCCGCAAGATGTACTACTGGGGCGATGTGGAGGTCACCTATGACAACATCAAGCTGACCGCCGACTACATGGAATACGACATGTCCACGGGTACGGTCTTCGCGAAAGGCACCCTGGACACCCTCACCGGAGAGTGGAAAGGACAGCCGCAGATGACGCAGGGCAAACAGACCTTCAGTATGGAGGAGGTCCGCTACAACTTCAACACGCGCAAGGCGAGGATCACCAACATGATCACCCAGGAGGACGACGGAATCCTTCACGGCAAGAACATCAAGATGCTGCCGGACAGGTCGATCAACATCACAAAAGGAAAGTACACGGTCTGCGACCTCGAACATCCCCACTACTATCTCAAGCTTTCGTCCGCCAAAGTCGTGACCAGACCGTCGCAGAAAACCGTCTTCGGACCTGCGCACATGGTCGTGGAGGATGTGGACCTGCCTATCGGAATCCCGTTCGGCTTCATCCCGAAAAGGCCTGACAGGGCCACGGGACTGCTGATGCCGTCGTTCGGCGAGGAAAGCGCCCGAGGCTTCTACATGAGGGACGCGGGAATGTATTTCGTCATCGGAGACTATTTCGACATGTCCCTGACCGGCGACTACTACACCCTTGGTTCCTGGGCGGCCAACCTCAATTCGAGGTACATGGTCAAGTACAAGTTCAGCGGCAACCTGGCGATCAACTACTCGGTCGACCAGACCGGCGAGCGTGGAAGCTCGGACTTCTTCCAGAGCAAGAACTTCGGAGTGAAGTGGTCGCACTCGCAGGACTCCAAGGCCCATCCGGGAACCTCGTTCTCGGCCTCGGTCAACTTCTCCAGCCCTTCCAACAGCCGCTACAACTCGCACTCCGTGTCCGAGGCGCTGCAGAACCAGATCTCGTCCTCAATCTCCTACTCGAAGAACTGGAACGGAAAGTTCAACCTTTCCATCAACGCTCTCCACAGCCAGAACTCCAGGGACAGTTCCTACTCGTTCACGCTTCCTAACGTGACGTTCTCCGTCTCGACGTTCTACCCGTTCAAAATCAAGAACAGGGTCGGGAAGGAAAGGTTCTACGAGAAGTTCGCCCTCGGCTACAACACCTCCCTGCAGAACAAGATCAGCTTCAAGGCTTCGGAGTTCGGCGAGCCGGGATTCATGGACAAGTTCCAGAACGGAATGACCCACAACTTCTCCATCAAGCTGCCGGACTTCACCCTGTTCAAGTACATAAACATAGCCCCTAACGTCTCCTACGGAATGAACTGGTTCTTCCGCAAGAGCGAGGCCTATTTCGACGCTGAGACCAACTCGGTCAAGACCGAGCTTGGCAAGCAGTTCGGCACCTTCGGAGCCACCCACAACTACTCCGGATCCGTGTCGATGAGCACCCGTCTTTACGGAATGTACAATTTCGGCAAGTTCCACAAGGTGCAGGCCCTGCGGCATGTCATCTCCCCGAGCGTGAGCCTCAGCGTCAGCCCTGAGAAGGGAAAGGCGTTCAACGGCTGGAGGACATTCAACTATGTCGACACCCTCGGCGTGGCCAAGACCTACGACTACAACATCTACAGCGGCCAGCTGAACTCCGTTCCGAGCAAGGGAAAGACGGCCAGCATGAACATCACCATCGGCAACAACCTGGAGGCGAAGGTCCGCGACCTGCGGGACACGACCGGCACCGGGTCAAAGAAGGTGAAGATCCTCGACCAGTTCAACATCTCGACCGGCTACAACTTCCTGGCCGACTCGCTGAAGATGAACAAGGTCGGCATCACGATGTCCACCTCCGTCTTCGGAAAGCTCGGACTCAACGGCAATCTCAACCTCGACCCTTACGCCATAGACGGTAAGGGAAAAAGGATCAACAGGTACAACATCGTGGAGACCGGAATCCCGCTCAGGCTCACCGACGTGAGCGCCTCGCTGTCATATTCATTGTCAGGCAAGGGCACTGTGAAAGGCGACGACGGCTCGGGCGGAAACGGCTCATCCAGCGCCGCGGACTACTACAGGCGCATCTACTACCATCCTGTGACCGGTGAATATATTCCTGGAGGCTGGCTGTACTACACCAATCCTGACGTGCCGTGGAGCGTGAACTTCAACTACAGTTTCAACATGAACCGCTCCTACAGCTACGCCAACAACGTGCTGACCAAGAATGACACCTACACGCAGACTCTCGGTGTGAGCGGCAACGTGCAGCTGACTCCGAAGATGTCCGTGCAGGCGCAGTCGGGCTGGGATTTCACGGCGATGAAGATGACGACCACGCAGTTCTCGTTCAGGTACGACCTGCACTGCTTCAACATCTCCGTCTCCTGGGTGCCTTCGGGAATGTACCAGTCATATTCATTCCTGATCTCGGCTAACGCGGCAGCTCTCGCCGACCTCCTGAGGTTCAAGAAGAGCACAAGTTACTGGGATAATTAAAGGAATATTGATTTAAATATCAGGAATATTTAATATGTCAGGAGCATATTCCTGAATATGCAAGGAAATATTCTTTGGAACCGCTGCTTAAAAACGGCTGTTTTGCAGATTTAATAAAAATATCGTATATTTGCAGAGCTGACCATTTCAGTTTTTAAGCCGAAACGGCTTGTTCCAAATCAAATTCTTAATAGAATGCCGGGAGTATTATGTCCCGGGACATTTTAAAAAATTTCGCATGTGCGAAATACCTTATTTCCCGTCACGACAGTGACGGAGCAAGTCCCTCCCCCGAGGGGAGGGATTTAGGGAGAGGGTAACGT
>CAVJKE010000136.1:0-5563 GCA_963649695.1 bacterium | reverse complement strand
AGATATATCGAAATTACTCTATATGAACAAGTTGCTATACAAATCACTTGGATGTTGGTTCATCTTGGCAGCGTTTTTCCTGCCGGCACGGATGTCGGCGGAAGTACAAAAAGCCCCAGCAGCGACCCAGCCCGCACCCGCAGCGCTGACGACAGCGACCCAGCCATCTCCGGCGGAGCAGGGGATCCTGCTCACCGGGAGGGTGGTGGACACGGAGGGCGAGCCGGTGATCGGGGCCGGGATCGTGTCGGCGGAGAAGAAGTCGGTCGGAACGACCAGCGACCTCGACGGCAGGTTCAGCCTCAGGCTTCCGGAAGGGGCCAAGTCCGTCATCTTCTCCTCGGTCGGGATGAAAGAGGTTGTCTACAAGATAGTTCCGGGAAAGACCGAAGGCATCACCATCGTGATGGAATGGGAGGACAACCAGCTCGACCAGGTGGTCGTGACGGGTTACGCCCAGACAACCGTCAAGAGGATCACCGGATCCGTGGCCGTGCTGGATTCCGACAAGTTCACCGCCAAAGCCATCTCATCGGTGGACGCCCTGATGCAGGGAGAGGTCGCAGGCGTGACCGTCTCGGCGACATCCGGCCAGCCCGGCACCCAATCGACAATAAGGATCAGAGGAGCGAACAACATCAGCGGAAGCAGCCAGCCGCTCTGGGTGGTTGACGGAGTGCCGCTGCAGAGCGAATCCCCTTCCCTGACCTCCGAAGAACTCGCCACCGGAGGCTTCGACAACATATTCGTGAACGGCATCGGCAACATCAATCCGAACGACATCGAGAGCATCACGATCCTGAAAGACGCGGCCGCGGCGGCCATCTACGGCTCGAGGGCGGCGAACGGAGTCATAGTCGTGACCACGAAGAAAGGCGAAGCCGGAAAGATGAGAGTCAGCTACAACAACACCTTCACCCTTTCGATCAAGCCGCAGCGTTCCCTGAACCTGATGGACTCCGCCGAGAAACTTGCCTGGGAGCAGGAACTCTGGGACGAGTTCTCGGCTGACAAGTACGCCGCCTCCCTGAAGGACAACACGGTGATCTACCCGGTCGTAGGCATTGTCGGCCAGATCAGGGCCGGAGTCGGGCCGTTCGCCTCGATGAAGGGCGACACCGCCGCCCAGGACGCCTACATCACCTCCCTGCGGGATGTGGACACGGACTGGTACGGCCTGCTTTTCCGCGACTCCTTCTCGCAGGGGCACCACCTTTCGCTGAGCGGAGGCACCGAGAAGAACACCTACTATGTCGCGATCGGAGTCAACGACGAGGACGGAATGCTGGTCCACAACGACTACAGACGCTACAATGTCAACACCAAGATGACCCTCAAGCCGACGGACTGGGTCAGGCTGGACCTCGGAATGGAGGCAGCCAGGCAGGAATCCAAGATGCCGACCTCTACCGTGGACCCGTTCCTCTACGCCTACTTCTCGAACCCTTACGAGAAGGCCTACAACGAGGACGGCTCCTACGCGGCGGACAACACCTGGTTCACCTTGGGCTACTACAACGGCCGCGGGATCCAGGAGGTGATGCCTGAGAACGGCTTCAGCATCCTCCGCGAGCTGGACTCCAACTACAGCGAGACCCGCAACACCAACGGCACCGTCAGGGCGCAGGCCGACTTCAGGATAGCCGAGCCTCTGCACTTCGTCGGACTCGCCTCCTACTCCTTCGCCAACAACGCCACCGACAAGGTGGTGGACAAGTACACCTACACCGCCTTCAAGGACAGGCTCGGCAACGACGACCGCTCCACGACCAACCTCTACGGCAGCATAGCCCAGAACCGCACCAACCGCGACAGCTACGTGGTCCGCGGCCATTTCGCCTTCAACAAGACCTTCGGCGGAAAGCACACGGTCAACGTGCTGGCTGGAGCGGAACTCCGCGGCGCCAACTCCAACACGATTTTCACGAAGCGCTACAACTACGACCCGAAGACCGGCACGACCTCCCTGCCCGCCATCAGCGGCACCACGGACGACTGGGTCTCCGACGTCGAGAAGCTGAACGGTGAATATTACAGCAAATCCCGCTACGCGTCTTTCTACGCTTCGGCGGACTACTACCTCGGAAAGACGGTCGTCCTGAACGCTTCGTTCAGGACCGACGGAAGTTCCTACTTCGGAAGCAACCGTCAGTTCAACCCGACCTGGAGCGCCGGAGCGGCCTGGCACCTGGGCGAGGAGGACTGGATGAAACGGTCGCTGCCGGATGTCTCCCACGCCACGCTCAGAGCCGCCTACGGCTTCACCGGCGACATCAACACAAGCACCTCCCACCTGCTCGTGATGGAATATCTCCAGCAGCAGTACCGCTACTTCGGGGACAACACCTACAGCCTCGGCACGGTCACCTCGGCCCCGAACCCGGACCTCGGCTGGGAGAAGACCCAGGACGCCAAAATCGGGCTTGACTTCGGACTGTGGAAAGACAGGCTGACCGTCAACTCCGAGTACTACTACAGGCTCAGCACCGATGTGGTGGCCTCCTCCTATGTGCAGAGCACGACCGGATTCAGCTATGTCTATTTCAATTCGGCCGACATAATGAACAGCGGAGTGGAGGTCACGGTGAACGGAAAGTTCCTCCAGACGAAGGACTGGAGCCTCGGAGCGGCAGTGAACTTCGCCTGGAACTACAACAAGGTCCTCAAATACACCCCTTCCTCAAGCAGCGGAATATCCTCGAAGGACCGCTACGTGGAGGGCTACCCGACGGGAGCGATCATCAGCGGGAAATATGCAGGAATAGCCTCGGACACAGGACTTTACCAGTTCAAGCTCCGTCCCGACGCAGAGATTTCATCGGCCACCGACCTCAACAAGGCCGACAACTACAGGTACTATCTCGGCACGACCATAGCCCCGTACACCGGCGGTTTCAACCTGACGGCCTCCTGGAAACAGCTCAAGCTGAGCGTCAACGGAGTGGTCTCTCTCGGCTCGAAGACCTACGAGAAGATGCGCTACCCGGCCGGCTACTCGAGCTGCTCGCATTCGGGAGTCAGCACCGAGACCGTCCAGTCTCAGTTCAGCGACCTCTACGGCAACCATCTCAATGTCGAGAAGGACAGAACTTCCCGATGGACCACAGAACACACGACCGGGGTCAAGTACCCCCGCATCTACGACTACTTCGACGCCAAGTACAACTTCTCGTCCTACTATCCGATGGACTACAAGATCGTCGACGCGGTCTATCTGAAGAACAATTCCTATGTCCGCATCAAGTCCATCATCCTGACATATTCCCTGCCAGGCGACGCGGTCAAGAAACTCAGGATGAGGGGTCTCAGCTTCAACCTTTCACTGAACAACTTCTTCACGTTCACTGAATATGACGGGATGGACCCGGAGGTCCCTGGGGCCACCTACCCTACCACCAGAAGCATGTCCGGAGGCATAAACGTAGAATTCTAAAGGGACGGAAAATCAATGGAAAGAACAAGAATATTCATAAAATCAGTCGCTTGCGCCGCGCTTCTTCTCGCCGCCGCAGGCTGCTCCCGCTACCTCAGCGTCAAGCCTCAGGGCGAGGTTATCCCCGAGACCGACGACGAGTTCGCGTCCATCATCCACTACCGCCTGAGGCAGATCGAGGGCGGAGAGGATGAATATGTGGTCGGCAACATCGAGGCGATAGTGCATTTCGACGGGGTGGCCGACGACCTCGACGCCAACATCCGCAACAACGCCAACCTCCCATCCTTCGCCGGCGACGAGATCAACAGCCGCCAGCTGGCCTACGAGAACGCCTGGGAAGTCGTCAAGGACTGCAACATCGTGATCGAAAACCTTGAGGGACGGGACACCGATGTCGCCAGAGGAGTCCTCGCGGCGGCATATTCAATGAAAGCCATCGTCTACTGCAACCTGCTGAGGGAGTACTGCCAGCCGTGGTCCGACTCGCAGGCGGACGAGCTGCCGGGCATCCCGATAGTGGACAAGTTCGACATCAGCGCCACTCCGGCCCGCGGCACGATGCGCCAGACCTACGACTACGCCAGGTCGCTCTTCTCTTCGGCGCTCGCCCTGGACCCGCAGGACCCGACCTACGTGTTCACCGAATGGATAATCAAGGGCTTCCAGGCGCGCCTCGAGTTCTGGTGCGGCCAGTGGGACAACGTCATCACCCTCTGCGAGGACATCCTCTCCGGCAGCGGCCTGACCCTCACCCCGATTTCTGAATATCCAGACATGATCAACGCTGAATATGACACGAAGGGCGAGGTGCTGGTCCGCTCGTACATCAACAACTCCTGCGACATGGCGTGGTACATCAACTACCTGAAGTCCTACATCGGCGCGCGCCCGGCCTGCGCCAGGCTCATAAAGCTCTTCGGCGACGAACCCGAGAAGGATGTCCGCTACTCCTGCAGTTTCGACAAGAAGAGGATGAACGTCAAGAATCCTGTCTGCAGGCTCCGGCTTTCGGAGATAGTGCTGATGCTCTCCGAGGCCTATTACCACAAAGGCGACGACGCGTCCGCCCTTAAACTGCTGAACGAACTGCGCCGCGACAGGATAGAGGGCGTGGCCGACCTGACGATGGACTCCCTGCCTGAAGTGAGGACCGGTGACAGGATCACGGTGGACTGCTACGGACAGCCGCTCACTCCCCTTCTCCAGGCCATCTTCGACGAAAGGCGCAAGGAACTCTACCTCGAGAGAGACCGCTGGTTCGAGCTGAAGCGGAACGGCCGTCCGGAATGGTGGATCATCAGCAACGGGCTGAAATACACCACGAAAGAGTACCTCTACACCTCCCCGATCTCAAAGTCGGATGTGGACAGGAATCCGGAACTGGAGCAGAATCCAGGCTACGTTTATTAAAATTTAATTACGGATTGTAAACAAAATGAGGACAAAGTTCAAGATAATTGCTATATTAGCGGCTGTGTTAGCTAGTGTAAACCTTTGTGGGTGTTCGTACAACGAACTTCCTCCAAAGACGAAGGATGCGGAAAGCTCCTATATCAAACCGAAAGGAGAGATTCCGACCGATGCGGAAAGAGAGGAAGTCAAGGCCATCAAAGCCGAGTATGAAGCGGCCGTCAAAAAGGCCGGCGAATAGGTTTGGTTACAATCCGTAACCTAAACGCCCATATTCAAGAAAACACCGCTGACCATACAACGAAGAAAATGTTAAATTTTAAGTTTATGGTTAAAAGATTCATGACTTTTGTGGCCGTGGCCATAGCGGCCGCAGCCTCTTTCGCCTCCTGCGACAAGGATGACAAGCCGACCGTCGAGTTCGAGAAAAGCTTCTACACCGTCCACGCCCAGCGCAGCGTCGACGTGACCGTCGTGCTGAGCGAACCTGCCACCTCCGACATCTCCGTCGGAATCACGGCGTCCGGAGCCACCTCAGGCTCTGAATATGAACTCACCGGAGTTCCTGTCAGCGTGAAGGCCGGCCAGACCACCGGGACCTTCAGCGTGAAGAACCTCGGCCTCACCGAAGAGAAACAATTGAAACTCAGCATCGTGGCCCCTTCAGGCTACAAGGCGGGGACGAAGGAGCTCACCGTCATCACACCTGATCCGGAG
>CAVJKE010000135.1:0-5656 GCA_963649695.1 bacterium | reverse complement strand
GACAAGTTCCGCAAGATCGGTGTCAGGACCAACGCCGACACCCCTGAGGATGCCCAGAAGGCCCTCAACTTCGGAGCCGAGGGAATCGGTCTGTTCCGTATCGAGCACATGTTCTACGGAGCCAACTCCGAGCAGCCTCTCGCCAAACTCCGCAAGATGATCCTTTGCGACACCGACGAGGAAAGAAGGGCCGCCCTTGCCGAGCTTGAGCCGTTCATCAAGGCTTCCGCCAAGAGCACGCTCAAGATCATGGACAGCAAACCGGTAGTGTTCCGTCTGCTTGACCCGCCTCTCCACGAGTTCGTTCCTAAGACCGAGGAGAAGAAGACTGAACTGGCCAAGGAACTCGGAGTAAGCATCGAGGAGATCGAGAAGAGAGGCGAGGCTCTCCACGAGGTCAACCCTATGATGGGTCACCGCGGAGTCCGTCTGCACATCTCTTACCCACTCATCGCCGAGACCCAGTACAGGGCCATATTCACAGCGACCGCCGAGCTTATCCAGGAAGGCTACAACCCGCATCCTGAGATCATGATCCCTGTCACGATCTCCGCCCGCGAGCTCAACTTCCAGAAAGCGATCTGCGACAGAGTGAAGTCAGAGGTTGAAGGCACAACACGCCAGACCATCAACTACAACTACGGTACTATGATCGAGATCCCTCGCGCCGCGCTGACCGCCGACAGGATGGCCCGCACCGCAGAGTTCTTCTCATTCGGAACCAACGACCTCACCCAGATGACCTTCGGATTCTCCCGCGACGATGTCGGCACCTTCATGGGTGAATATCTTGGCTACAAGATCCTTGATTCCGATCCGTTCCAGACCATCGACACCAAGAGCGTCGGCAAACTGGTAGAGTTCGGTATCCAGGCCGGCCGTTCAAAGAGACCTGACCTCACCTGCGGAGTCTGCGGTGAGCACGGTGGAGATCCGGCTTCCATCCGCTTCTTCAACAAGATCGGTGTGGACTATGTTTCCTGCTCTCCGTTCCGCGTTCCTATCGCCCGCCTCGCAGCCGCCCAGGCCGCTATCGAGCAGAGCAAGTAAGGACTGAACCTGAATATTCATAAAGAATCCGCCCCGGAAACGAGGCGGATTTTTTTGTGTCGCTACGGGAGTTTTTGAATATGGCCGCTCAGGGATAGCCGGAGCGGATATTCCAGGAAACCGGTCCGGCTGAGGATGGATATTCACACGCTCTAAGCCGGGAAAGCTACTTTGAACCGAAATAGAGGAAGACCATTCCGATGAGGACGAGGGCGAGGTCGACGGCTTTGCTCCGCAGGTTCTTCTCCTTGAACACAAGGGCCGCGAAGAGGAAGCTCACGACCACGCTTCCGCGCCTCACCATGGAGACGATGGAGATCATCGCGCCAGGGAGCGAGAGCGCATAGAAATAGACAAAGTCGGCGGCGCTGAGGAACACGGAGATGAACACTATCGGCCATCTCCAGCGGAACGGTGTGGTTTTCTTGCGGTTAGGCCACCAGACAAGCAGCATCATCGCTCCCATCATCCCGCACTGGTAGATGTTGTACCAGCTCTGCACCGTCATCTTGTCGAGAGCGAGTCCGTCCGGATTCATCAGGAACTTGTCGTAAAGTCCGCTGACGGCGCCGAGGACAGCCGCACCTACCACCGCATAGATCCAGATGTTATGCTCGAAATCGATTCCTTCCTTCTTTCCGCTGCGGCTCAGCATGAAGAAGGACAGGACGGCGAGCAGGACACCTGCCCACTGGAGAAGATTCAGCCTCTCGCCGAACACAAGCATAGCTCCGAGCAGCACCATCACAGGTCTGGTGGCGTTGATCGGCCCGACTATGGTCAAGGGAAGATGCTTCATCCCGAAATAGCCCAACGTCCAGGAACTCAGCACTATGCCGCTTTTGAGAAGAATCCATTTCTGGACTGTCCAGCCGCCGAAATCACCGACCTTGAGGATTGTTCCGTCAAGGGAGTGTCCGCAGTACGAGAGCAGGATGAACGGCAGGAAGATCAACGAGCAGAACAGCGTGTTGAGGAACAGGACCGGCAGGACGGCATTGCCGCCCAGCGACTCCTTCTTGAAAGAATCGTAGAAACCCAGCAGTACCGCTGACAGGAAAGCGAGCGACAACCACATAGCCGAGTCCGACTTTCAATCCGCTTTCTAATGCAGTTCGTGGACAGGCTCGCAGGTGAGGTCGACTCCGAGTTTGCGGAAGACCTTCTTGTCGATGTCGCTCAGCAGGACGGTGGAGTGCACCTGGCAGCCCTTGAGCAGCGGAAGAGTGTCCACGGCCTTGCGGCAGTTCTCATCGTCCGGACTCAGCATAGACAGGGCGATCAGCACCTCGTCGGTGTGCAGCCGAGGGTTCTTGCCGTGCAGGTAGGTGACCTTCGTCTTCTGGATAGGCTCGATAAGACGCTGAGGGATCAGCTTGACCCCGTGGCCGATGCCGGCCAGATGCTTGGTGGCCTTGAGAAGAAGGGCGGCGCAAGGTCCGAGAAGGTCGGAGGTCTCGGCGCTCAGCACCGTTCCGTCAGACAGCTCGATGGCGGCGGAAGGATTGCCGGCCGTGGCCTCGCGCTGCTTGGCGGCCACCGTCACGCGGCGGTACTCGGTCGTGATCTTGGCCTGCTTCAGAAGAAGGCTGATCTTGCCGACCTCGCTTTCGTTGTCCTTGCCGTCAGCCATACGGTTCAGGGCGGCATAGTACCGGCGGATGATCTCATCGTTGGCGGCCTTGCAGCAGACATCATCGTCGCTGATGCAGTAGCCGACCATATTCACGCCCATATCCGTCGGGGATTTGTACGGGTTCTCGCCGTAGATTCCCTCGAAGAGGGCGTTCAGGACAGGAAAGATCTCTATGTCCCTGTTGTAGTTGATCGCCGTCTTGCCGTAGGCGTCAAGATGGAACGGATCGATCATATTCACATCGTTAAGGTCCGCCGTGGCGGCCTCGTAGGCGATGTTGACCGGGTGCTTGAGAGGCAGGTTCCAGACCGGGAAGGTCTCGAACTTGGCGTAGCCGGCAGCCACTCCCCTGCGGTGCTCCTGGTAGAGCTGGCTGAGGCAGACGGCCATTTTTCCGCTGCCAGGTCCCGGGGCGGTGACGATGACGAGCGGACGTGAGGTCTGCACGAAATCGTTCCTGCCGTAGCCATCCTCCGAATCGATCAGAGCCACATTGTCAGGGTAGCCCTCGATCGTGTAGTGGAAGTAGGACTTGATGCCCATCTTCTTGAGTTTGGCGCTGTAGGCCTTGGCGCTGGCCTGTCCGTCGTAGTGGGTTATGACCACTCCGCTGACGAGGAAGCCCCTGTTCTGGAATTCATTGCGGAGACGCAGCACATCCATGTCGTAGGTTATGCCGTAGTCCGCGCGCATTTTATTTTTCTCGATGTCCGTGGCGCTGATGACGATGACGATCTCGGCGCAGTCGCTCAGCTGCTGAAGCATCCTGAGCTTGCTGTCCGGCTGGAAGCCCGGCAGCACCCTGCTGGCGTGGTAGTCATCGAATAATTTACCGCCCAACTCAAGGTAAAGCTTGTCGCCGAACTGGGCGATGCGTTCCTTGATGTGTTCTGATTGTATCCTAAGATACTTTTCGTTGTCAAATCCGTATTTCATCACGGGACACAAAGGTACAAAAAGCATTTCGCCGCCGCAAGAAAACCTGCCCCCAGGCATTGATTTCAAGACAAATTTGCCTATATTTAGCCTCCGAAAGCCAGAAGAGAAGTTTCTGACACAGACAAACCTTAGATATTTTTAGCATGAGTTATTGTCCACATTGCGGAGCCAAGCTGCCCCCCGACGCCGGATTCTGCACAAACTGCGGCAAACCGGTCCAGCCACAGGCCGAAGAAACCGTCCACACCGTTGACCGGTCCACAAAAGACAAAGAAGACCGATGGCTGATCACCCTTCTCCTTTGCGTCTGTCTCGGAGGGTTCGGCGTCCACAGATTCTACACCGGCAACACGACATCCGGCATCATCATGCTCCTCACCCTGGGCGGATGCGGAATCTGGGTCATCATCGACATCATCATGATCGCCTGCAACACCTACACCGATGGCAATGGCCTGACTCTGAAATAGTCACATCAAAGATCACCTCATTATGAAATTTTGTCCAAAATGCGGAAGCGCGGTTCCTGACGAATCATCCTTCTGTCCCAAGTGCGGATCCAACCTCCCGGAAACAACCTCGTACTCTTCCGCTTACCAGCAGCCGAAACCAGCCTGCCCTCCGACTTACCTGGCCCTGTCAATCCTTGTGACCTTGCTTTGCTGCCTGCCGTTCGGCATCGTCGGCATCATAAAGTCAGCCAGCGTGTCCAAGGAATATGCGTCCGGGAACTATGAGGCGGCCAAGACGGCCAGCGGCCAGGCGAAAACCTGGAGCATTGTAGGAATATGCTGCGGCCTGGTCGTGATCGTCCTCTACACAATCCTTATGATCTGCGGAGCTCTTTCCGGTCTTGCTTATTGACAAAGACCTCCCGCACCATCTTCCCGATGAGCAAGGGTATCTACGGAAAAACCGTCCTGTGCATTCTGCTTGTGACATTGTGCGCAGGATTGGTGGTTGTGTACTCGCGGTTCAGCCCGGAGGAAAGTCCGTGGTTTCCCAAATGCATATTCCTTCAACTCACCGGGCTGAAATGTCCGGGCTGCGGTAGCCAGAGAGCCATCCACAGTCTGCTGAATCTTGACTTCGCCACCGCTTTCAGACAGAACGCTTTTTTAATCCTCTGCCTCCCCTACCTCGCCGCGCTGACCGCTTCCTGCATATTCAAAGAACGCCTTCCACGCTTCTACAACTTCCTGAACAGCGTCCCGGTCATCGTGACGCTTGCCATCCTTGTCATCCTCTGGTGGGTGCTGAGGAATATCCTCGACCTGTAAGCCGCCCGGAACAACGGCAGATTTGCAGGGAACGCCCCGTTAACGCTCTACAGGTGCAATTCTGTCGCCGACTCCCGGCCGGACCCGTCGGCCGTGGCAGATAACCCATTGGTAATCAAGCAAAACAGCAAAGGTCTGGTCGTGATATCACGACCAGACCTTTGCTTAATTGGCTTTCTCTCAATCTGTTAGCCGCCACGAGATATCCCGGTCAACCCAGACCGGAGGAGCGAGAGGCACGAAGGTCGACTCGTCGAAGTTCTCGACCTCTTCCCGGTAATATGTCTGGGAGGCGTTTGAACGGTTGACCGCGTCATAGGCCACGAAGGTCTCGTAGTCATATTCCCAGCCGCTTCCTTCCGACAGCTTCATTATCCGCTTGTAGATGGCCTCCCTCGAAGGAGCGTTGTAGCCGCCGACATTGTAACGCATGATGCTGTAGTCAGTCGGACGGTATTTTCGCAAAAGATAACAAGCGAACTTCTGTTCATAGTTGTTCATTCGGATTAAGTGGAGTAGTAGAGACTTCTCATTCTCCCTGACCCAAATGCCTTTTGACATTCATCAGTCTTCTCTTCCATCGGCGAAGAGTTCCACGGATAATCTTTTTCAGAAGGCTTAACTTTTTGAATTTCAGCAATGTTGTCGACAAGCCCTCCTCCATCTGTGCAATTTCGCATAAAAATCCCGCACCTACCGTCCTTGAATATGCCCTCCCAGAGGCCTGAGAGGCCGGTTTTTCAACTTAACC
>CAVJKE010000134.1:0-5686 GCA_963649695.1 bacterium | reverse complement strand
CGTTTATAACTATTTTAATATGAAGAAAATATTGATGGCTGTGGCCGTGCTTGTCTGCACGGCGGCGGGCGCGCAGGATTTCGAGAGGATTCCGGCGGCCTGGAAATGGGTCGGAAAGAACGAGGTGGCTTTCACTTATGACTGGTCGTTCAGCGGTGAGAAGGATTTCTCGGTCAACGCTGCGACCGGAAAGGTGACGCAGGGCATAGATTACTGTTCACCGGTGTTCCCGGACTTCCCGTTCTGGCCGGAAGGCGCTGTCAACCTGACATATTCACCGGACTCCACGATGATGGCGTTCACAAGGAACAATGACCTCTGGGTCACCGACGTGGCCACCCGCAAGGAGACCCGCCTGACCTTCGACGGATCCGACGTGATCCTTAACGGCTACGCCTCGTGGGTCTACTATGAGGAGATTTTCGGCAGGCCTTCCCGCTACAAGGCGTTCTGGTGGTCTCCTGATTCGAAGAAGATAGGATTCTACCGTTTCGACAACACCCTCGTGCCGGTTTTCCCGATATATTCACCGTATGCGGAGGACTACGACCGTTCCGGAATGCAGCTTTCATATTCACAGAAAGCCGGCGCCGCCGTCGCTTTGCAGGGAGTGTCTCCGACAGGAGGGTCGGTCAGGATGACTCGTTACCCGAAGTGCGGCGACAACAATCCGAAGGTCCGGATCGGCATCGCCGACGTCGCTTCCGCCAAGGTGGCCTGGGCAGATTTCGACGAGAACGTGGACCAGTACTTCGGCACTCCGTTCTGGGGCAAGGAGGGCGAGGCCTTCTACATCCAGAGAGAGCCGAGGACGCAGAACACTCTGGACCTCTATGCCGTGTCGCCTTCTGACGGCTCGAAGAAGCACATCTACCACGAGACTTATCCGACCTGGCTTGACTGGATCGACGGGATGCTTTTCGGCCGTGAAGGAATATATATGGTCCGCTCCTTTGAAACCGGTTGGCAGCAGATCTACTATCTGTCCTACGACGGCTCCGTCCTCAAGCGGCTGACGGACGGCGAGAACTGGAGGGTTTCGCTGGTGGATGTCAACGAAGGCAAGGCCGTCAAAGGTTTCGACGGCAGCGCTTCGGAGGTGTTCTTCGTCGCCGAACGCGATTCAAGAGTGCGCTCCTGCCTGTATGCTGTCCGCGGCGGGAATGTCAGGAATATCTCCGGCGCGGATTTCCATGCCTCCCTCGTGTCGCTTTCGCCTGACAAGAGGTACGCCGTGGCTTCGGTCAGCAACTCTCTCACTCCGAACCAGGTGTGGATCTTCGACATCCTGAAGCCGCGCAAGTCGTTCAAGGTCGCCGACAAGGCTACGGAGAGTTTCGACGCTTCAAAGTACTCGCTTCCGGAACTTGTCACTATGATGACGGCCGACGGCCTCGAGCTTCCGGCGATGATAGTCTATCCTTATGGATTCGATTCCACAAGGAAGTATCCGGTCCATATGGACATCTACGGCGGCCCGGACTCTCCTCAGGTGACCGACCGTTTCCGTTCTCCGTCCTACTATGAATGGTACTCGCGGAACGGCATAATCGAGGTCGTGGCCGACTGCCGCGCCTCCGGACATAACGGCCGCGAGGGCCTTGACCGGATTTACAGGCATCTGGACGAGAGGGAGGTGCTGGATTTCGTTGAGTGGGCGGAATGGCTGAAGGCTCTGCCATACGTGCAGGGAGACAAGATCGGTGTCGAGGGCTTCTCTTTCGGCGGCACGATGACGGCCCTTCTGGTGATGAACCATCCGGACGCGTTCCACTACGGCATCGCCGGCGGCGGAGTCTATGACTGGGCGCTTTACGACACGCACTACACTGAGCGGTTTATGGACACTCCGGCCAACAATCCTGACGGTTACGCCTCCACCAAGGCCATCGCGAGCGCCGCGAACTATCCTGTCACGGAGGAGAATTACGACGGCTCGGTGATGCTGAAGATCACGCACGGGACCGGTGACGACAACGTGCATTTCCAGAGCACGCTGCAGCTTGTCGACGCTCTCCAGAAGGCTGGAAAGAAGTTCGAGCTGATGATCTACCCGGACGGAATGCACGGTTACCGCGGCTATCAGGGCGAGCATTTCAACGAGGCCAACAACGCCTTCTGGCTCAAATACCTGAAAGGGGAGTGATTGATTTAGGAAGAACACCCCGGTCTGTAACCGAATTGTAACAATCCTGCAACAAAGCGGTAACAACTTTTGACCATATTCGCGCCTGAATTAACGTGATTGTCTATGAACGGGATTTTTTTAGCGATTGTGGTGTTTCTTTTCGTGCTGGCTGTTTTCGACCTGATGGTCGGAGTCAGCAACGACGCCGTCAACTTTCTCAACTCGGCTATCGGAGCCAAGGTCGCCAGATTCAGCACTATCATCATAGTGGCCGCCGTCGGAGTGTTCCTCGGAGCCACGATGAGCAACGGAATGATGGAGATCGCCCGCCACGGCATCTTCCATCCGGCGATGTTCTCGCTGAAGGAACTGATGTTCATCTTCCTCGCCGTGATGATCTCCGACGTGGTGCTGCTGGACATATTCAACAACCTCGGTCTGCCTACCTCCACCACGGTCTCCCTTGTGTTCGAACTGCTCGGAGGCACGGCGGCATTCACGATGCTGAAACTCGCCTCCGATGACACCGGACTCTCCGTGGGCGACCTGATGAACACTGAAAAGGCCCTCGCCGTGATAATGGCGATCTTCGTCTCGGTGGCGATCGCCTTCTTCTTCGGAATCGTGCTGCAGTACATTTCCCGACTCATCTTCACCTTCACCTACAAGAACGACAGCCTCAAGTGGAAGATCGGCATCTTCGGCGGCATCGCCACCACGGCCATCTTCTACTTCATGCTCTTCAAGGGAATCGAGAACATGTCCTTCGTCACTCCGGAGATCAACCAGTACATCCAGGGCCACACGCTGCAGATTCTGGGAATATGCTTCGTCGCGTCCACGCTGATAATGCAACTGCTCTACTTCCTGAAAGTCAACGTGTTCAAAATACTTGTGCTGATGGGTACCTTCGCCCTTGCGATGGCGTTCGCCGGCAACGACCTCGTGAACTTCATCGGAGTGCCTCTGGCTGGATATTCATCATTCATCGACTATGTCTCCAACGGCGCGGGGGCCGATCCTTCGACCTACATGATGTCTGCGCTTGAAGGTCCGGCGAAGACTCCGCTGGTGTTCCTGATCGCCGCCGGTGCGGTCATGGTCATCTCGCTGGCGACCTCGAAGAAGGCCCGCAACGTGATCCGCACCTCCGTGGACCTCTCCCGCCAGAGCGAGGGAGACGAGATGTTCGGCTCTTCGAAGATAGCAAGGGTGCTGGTCCGCTTCTCCAACAACACCGCCAATTTCTTCTCCGATGTCATTCCTGACGGCGTCAAGCGCTGGTGCGAGAAGAGATTCAATACAGATGAGGCCAGACTTCCGGAAGGAGCCGCCTTCGATGAGGTCAGAGCCACGGTCAACCTTGTCGTGGCCGGCCTTCTGATCGCGCTGGGAACTTCCCTGAAACTCCCTCTCTCGACGACCTACGTGACCTTTATGGTGGCGATGGGTTCTTCCCTCGCCGACCGTGCCTGGGGTAGGGAAAGCGCCGTCTACAGGGTTACGGGAGTGGTTTCGGTCATCGGCGGCTGGTTCATCACGGCCGGCGCCGCGTTCACCCTCTGCTTCCTCGTGGCTATGCTGATGCACCTCGGCGGTTTCGTGACCGCCTGCATCCTCATCGCGCTCGCGATCTTCATCCTGATCCGCAGCAACATCCGCTACAACAAGAAATCCGAGGAGGAGAAAGGCGACACCGTCTTCAACCAGATGATGCTCAGCACCGACAAGGGCGAGATCCTCACCCTTCTGAGCAGGCACATCTCGGAAAGCCAGTCCGAGTTCCTTGAATATGTCAACTCGACTTTCCGCCAGATCACCGACGGTTTCCTCAACGAGAATCTTGGAATGCTCCACAAGGCGGAGGAATCGATGAGGCGTAAGAGGGACGAATTGAAGAACAGCCGCCGCAAGGAGATGGTGGGCTTCAGGCGCATCGACCCAGAGGTGGCTATGGAGAAGAACACCTGGTTCCATCTCGGCAGGAATTCCTGCGAGGAGATCCTGTACTGCCTGAGGCGTATCGCCGACCCTTGCGAGGAACACGTGGACAACAATTTCGTGCCGCTCAGCAAGGAGCAGGTCAAGGAGTTCATCCCGCTCCGCGACACGGTTCTCTTCCTGCTCAGGAGGACGGTGAAGATCCTTCAGACCGACTCTTACAATGAGGTGGACGATGTCCGCCGCGAGGCCGAGGAACTGAAGGACTGTCTCGAGAAGGCCCGTGAGGAGCAGATGAAGAGGATGCAGTCCTCGAAGGAGAACATCGCCGTGGCCTATCTCTACCTGAATCTGCTTCAGGAGACCCGTGAGCTCACCAGTTCCCTGAGACATCTGCTCCGCGCCTCCAAAGGTTTCAGGGAGTAGCTGAGAGAGCCGTACTGCCGAAGACAGTATTTGTAATTGAGTCCTTCGAATTCGTCAGGATAATTGATGGCCGTAGACTACAGAACTGGACGGTGGCAGGCCGGGACGATGTAAGGCCGGACGATAAACGAAAAAGGGACTGACCTTCCGGCCAGTCCCTTTTTTATGTTCCGAAGTCACGGAGACTATTTGGCCTTGCCCTGCTTGGCGACGGCTTCCTGCTTGCGCTTGAGCTCCTCAGGGTCTGCGAGATAGTAATCCTTGACGAGGTTGAGGTCGTCGTCGAACTCGAAGACATAAGGAGTGGCGGTAGGGATGTTCAGACCGACGATGTCGGCGTCTGAGATGCCCTTGAGGTGCTTCACGACACCGCGGAGGCTGTTGCCGTGGGCTACGACCACGATGTTGTCGTGCTCCTTGAGGGCAGGGAAGATCTCGCACTCCCAGTAAGGCATAACCCTCTCGATGCAGTTCTTCAGAGCCTCTGTGCGAGGGATGTACTGGTCAGGAACGAGGGCGTAGCGAGGGTCCTTGGTGGCGCTGTTAGGGTCGTCCTCAGGAAGGTTGTGAGGGGCGACGTCGAAGCTGCGGCGCCAGATGAGCACCTGCTCGTCGCCGTACTTCTGGGCTGTCTCGGCCTTGTTGAGGCCCTGGAGCATTCCGTAGTGCTTCTCGTTGAGTCTCCAGGTCTTCTTGACAGGAATCCAGTCGAGATCCATCGCATCGAGGACGTTGTTCAGGGTCTTGATGGCTCTCTTGAGGTAGGAAGTGTAGGCCACCTCGAAGGTGATGCCGGCCTCTTTAAGGGCCTTTCCTGCGTCAAGGGCTTCCTGTACGCCTTTCTCGCTGAGGTCAACGTTGGTCCAGCCTGTGAACCTGTTCTCCTTGTTCCACTGGCTCTCGCCGTGGCGGATAAGTACAATTCTCTTCATATTCGTAAAATTTTACTGGTTTTCTTCCATTTCGTTCCGCTCCTCCTGCCGGGCCGCCGGCTCAGGACGCGGATCCGAACCGCGAATTTACATCATTATTCTTTACTGACAAACTGATTTCAGTCAACTTTCGCCAGCGTCTGGATGCACATCGCAAAGCACTGTGCCGCTTAATAAAGCATTTTAAGTTTCGCATGTGCGAAGCACCTTGTTTCCCGTCACTTATGTGACGGAGCAAGTCCCTCCCCCGAGGGGAGGG
>CAVJKE010000133.1:0-5700 GCA_963649695.1 bacterium | reverse complement strand
CGACAAGGATATGATGACGGAACGGGACAGGATCAACTCCATCAACTACGCAAGGTATGAAGGAGAACAGAAAGGTTTACGGAAAGGCCTGAAGGAAGGCGAGCGGAAAGGTAAAGCAGAAGGCAAAGCAGAAGGTAAAGCAGAAGGCAAAGCAGAATCGCAGCGCGAAATAGCCTCGGCCCTCAAGGCCAAGGGTGTTGATGCCGGAACTATCTCAGTCTGCACCGGCCTTTCGTTGGATGAAGTGACCAAGCTGTAAAGCACGACAGTGATTGATGATGGAACGTTACAGGGTAAAATCCATCAACTACGCCCGGCAGGAAGGTGAACAGGCCGGATTACAGAAAGGCTTGAAGGAAGGTGAGCAGGCTGGCTTACAGAAAGGCCTGCAGAAAGGCCTGAAAGAAGGCGAGCGGAAAGGCCGCAGGGAAGGCTAGTGTAAAGTCGCATATTATGGAGATAGTGACGGAAGCAGATATTCAAGCATATCTGCTTCCGTCACTGAGAATTGAAGAATCTGAAAAGGGAAACTGACGGAGGTGAAGGACCGGCCTCACAAGGCTTGGGCATAATTGCAGACAATCAGTTTTTCCTGATTCTTCAGGCCCGGAGCCGGTTCCCGGAAATTTCCCGATATCTTCTCCGAACCTTTCCCGGAAATTACCCGACAAAATTATCGTCTTCCTGATCCTTCAGGCCCGGACTCCGTTTAGAAACGGAATCCGAGACCGAAAGTCATGCTGCCGCCGATCAGTTCGTTCGCCGTCAGATAGGCGAAATCGAGGCTGACTCCGCGGTAGCGGAGGCCGAGTCCCAGCGTGGCGAAGGACGGAAGCACCGCGTTTTCAGAGCCATAGTGGTAGCCCGCGCGGAGGAACACGAAATTCTTGAATGAATATTGCAGGCCGGCCGCGGCCGTGAGGTCGCCGCTCAGGAAATAGTCGGCGTCGACAGCCACATCAAGCCTGCCGGCAGCGCTCTCCCCTGTCTTGTAGTACACTCCGGCGGTGACCGATGTCGGAAGGCTGAACGACTCCCCGGACTCCGACTTGACGGACGATCCGAAGGACGACAGGCCGGCGGTGGCGCTGAGGTGGGATGAATTGTAGGTCAGGAAAGCGTCGGCGGCGAAGGCCGAGCAGGAATTGTCCGTGGAGAGCGACTGGCTGGCATAGCGGAAATCCGCTCCGAACGAAAGGCATTTGAGGATTTTTATGCCCGTACCTACACTGATGACGAGATCGGACGGAGTGTAAGTCCCCTTCGCGTTCCCGGACTCGTTGTAGACTGAATATTCCTCACCGGCCTGGTAGGCCGCTCCGAAGGAGAAGCCCACGATGTTCCCTGCATTGAAGGCGGTGCCGAAGTTGATGTTCGTGGATTTCACCCCGTCCGGAGCCCACGACTGACCGGAGATCCCGACTTCCATCTTTTTGCCCGAAAACGGGATGACGGAGGAATTCCTGAACGCTGAATATGCAGTCTCCGCCGTCGAAGCGGCCCCTGCGAAACCCATTCCTGCGGAGACAGGGTCGCGGTCCAGCCTGACAAACGGCAGGGCCGCCGACTCCTGGGCGGAGACGCTCCCGGCCGCCACGATGCAGCCGAAAGCGACGGCGAGGGCTTTGAAATATCTTGTCATCATATCTTGACTATCGTTTGTTTATGTTCTTTTGAGCCGAACGTGAACGTGGCCGTGTAGCGGCCCGGAGCGCATTTCGACAAGTCTATCTGAGCCGGGACAAAGGCGCTCGCCTTGACCGTGTCCTCGAAGACGACAGAGCCGGTCTGCGAGACGATCTTGACGGCCACATCCTCGAGAGACTCGCCAGTGGCGAGATTCAGGACATCCTTCACCGGATTAGGGTAGGCAGAGTACTCCACCGAAGCCTCGCGGGCGAGGATGTTGAACGTGCTCGAGACCTCAGCCCCCTTGGCGTCGTAGGCGGTGACGGTCACCGCTGTCGAGCCGAACTGGAGGACAGTGCCGATGAGTCTGTCCACATTCTGGGCGACATAGGCCACCTTAGGGTTGGCCACCTCGATCTTGAACTTGAGAGTTTCCCCGTCAGGATCCTCGAAATAGTCGGCGACATTCAGAAAGAACTCCGCGCCGGTGGTGGTGAAAAGCATATTGTCGATCGGCTTGACGGTTGTCGGAGGATTGTTCTGAAGGACAGTATAGACGATTTCAAGAGCCGAGGACGCTTCGTAGGCATCCGTAGTTGTGATGACGCAGGTGTACGTTCCCGGTTCCGCCTCGTAAGCCTTGATGGTGACAGTGCCGTTGCCGTCGGAAGCGACGGAGATGGCATCCGCAGCAGAACCCTTCTTGTAGTCCACAGTGAATTTATGCCCGTCAGGATCGTAGATCTTGAAGTTTATGACCTTGGTTTCGTGTGCTTTGAGAGTCAGCGGGCCGGTGTAGTCCGACTCGACGACAGGAGGTTCGTTCCTCTGCGTGGAAGCTGCCAGGATGTCGGAAGCCTCACCGTAACTCCTGGCATAGGAATAGCCCGCGACTTTGATGTAGTAGACAGTGGAGAACTCCAGGTCGTCTATTGTCAGGGACACGGTTTTTCCGACTGCGGCTTCTGGGAAAATGTTCTTCACTTTCACTCCTCCCTTGGACCCGGCCGACGGGTCAGCGGCCTCGACTTCGGCCTTGTCCGTGCCATAGACGACGGAGAAGCCGTACGCAGGATGACCTTCCGAATCACCGGACACCGTCCAGGTGAGGTCCAGATTGTTGGAATGTGCGGCTGCGGTAAGGTTTTCCGTCTTTCCAGGGATGAAGTCGTGGCCGTAGGTCAGAGCGCCCATCGCATCCACGAGACCGCCCAGGTTGGAAGGTGCCGCTGAAGTTTTCTTGCCGTTCAGGATTCTTTCCTTGAGTTCATCGCAGGTGAAATCCTGGCCTCCGAAGTAGGAGACGACCAGAGCCGCCACTCCAGAGACGTGAGGGCAGGCCATCGAAGTACCTGACATCGAACCGTACTGTCCGTTCATCTTGGTGCTGTAGACGGAGGTGCCAGGAGCGGCGATGTCCACGAAATCACCGTAGTTGGAGTAGTAAGCCTTGCTTCCATCGCTGTCGAGAGCGCCCACGGCGATGATCGGCTCATAGTTGGCCGGAGCGGCGTTGGTGAGGTTCTCATTACCTGCTGCGAAGACCACAAGACCACCCTTCATCGGCGAGTCCGGCAGCTGGTTGCCGTCATTGTCACAGCCGGCATATTTGATGAAATAGTCGACGGCGGCCTTGTCGGCGCTTCCGATCTTGGCCGCGAGAGCCTTCGCGCGTTCCTCATCGTTGTACTGTCCGTCTCCGTCAGAGTCATAGCTGTAGCCCCAGCTGTTCTGGCAGATCACGGCCCCGTGGTCGGCCGCCCACTTTATGGCTTCGGAACTGCTTCCGTTCAAAGTCTTCGTCTTTCCGCCCTCTTGAACTTCCCGGAGAATCTCGCAGGACATTATCGTGACTCCTCTCCGGCCAGCGGCGGCGTCGCCTCCGGCGACTCCGCAGACACCGATGCCGTTGTTGTTCACGGCCGCGATCGTGCCGGCCACGTGCGTGCCGTGGTCACCGGCCACCACACTGCCACCTCCGCTGATGGAATTGTAGTGCTGCGTGCCGCAGTTGGCCGCAAGGTCCTCGTGGGTGATGTCCACACCCTGGTCGACCACGGCCACGATCACCTTGGAGTCACCGGTCGTGTAGGCGTTCCAGACAGGAGCGACATTGATGTCGCAGCCGTTCTCGTTCACATAGCCCCACTGCTTGCTGAGCTGAGGGTCATTGAAATCAGCGGTGACGGCCACCCGGTGCGGTTCGACATATTCAATGCCGCTCACGCCGCCGAGTTCGGCTTCCGCGCGGGTCTGAGGCACATCCTCCTTGTAGGTGACGACATACCACTTGTGCAGGCCTTCCCTGCGGGTGCGGGGTTCATATTCGCCGGCATCCGGGAAAAGCCTTCTGATCGAGGAGATTCCGAGTTCGTCAAGGGCCTGGTTGAGCCCCATCGAGCGGGTCGCTATCTTCCCCTGGTCGAGGTCGCTCTCGATGAGGTCGATCATGTCGTCGCTGAACAAGACGACGCTCTCCCCCTGCACCACGGAATGGTCGACGGCCTCCGAAGTCTCTTCAGTCCCGCCTTCCTGTGGGGTCACGGCAAGGTCTTCCTTCGCACAGGAAGCGAGAGCCGCGAGCGCCAGCACAGTTATCACAATTTTCTTCATATAGGTAGGTTACTTGTTGATCTGCTCTGAAAGGAAATTGACCACATCCCGGAGAGATTTAGGGTCGTTCCACTTGATTTTGTTCGACTTGAAGAAAGCTTTGGCGGCGTCCTTGTCGACGAGTCCGCAGTTCATCACCGCCGCCTTGGTGGCAGGAATCACATTGATTCCGACACGGAAATAGTTAGTCTGCTTTACCGGAAGTTTCTCACCCGCGTCCCTTTCAGCCATTATGGAATTGAGCGGCATGTCGACGAAAGTGGAGCCGGCACTCGCCAGCGAATTGACGTTCATCGTGGAAGCGGTAGCCGAGGAGATTCCGTAGCCGATGTCGGACTTGTTGAGTTCATCGGCGTTCAAAGCTGTCTCGCAGGCCACGATCCCATCGTTGCCCACGGCTATCAGCCTCATCATCCTTCCTCCCACATTGGCATACACATCATCGGCGATCCTGACCGAGGCGACGCGGAGGATGTCGGCCTCCATCACTTTCTGATCCTTTTCGTTGATGTAATGGACTCTTCCGCCGAGAGTGATGTTCACCGCTGCGCTTATCTGCTCATCTTCAGTGTTCGTGATGATAAGGCCGTTCTGGAAGTCCCTGTAGAGGTACGGCCAGGTCCTGGTCGGCTCGAACTTCTGGGCGAAACAGAGCTGGACACTCATCAGGAGCATCGCGGCGAAAATGATGAATCTGGTCTTTTTCATAATAAATTATATGTATTCCGGCAATCCCGGAAAGATTAGGATTCAAATATACATAAAAAAGGGGACGCACCAAACGGGCGTCCCCAAATTATAGAGTTTCAACTGAAACTATTTCTTGGTCCAGACGATTTCCTTGCCGTTGGCAGAGCCGAGGAGGAATCCGCCATAGGATGGCCATACGTAGGAATCCACGATGCAGGCTCCGGTGAGGCACTTGAAGACAACACCTGCACCATCAACCTTGTCGAATACGACATCTCCGTCATCAAGAGAATATCCTCCAGGGTATGAGCAAGGATAAAGCTCGAATGTGCCGTAACCTACATTGAATGCAGAACCGTCCTTCTTGTCCAGAGCCTGACCGCCGGCGAAAGTAATCTTGTTCTTGTCGGCATTGACAACGCCCTTGACATAACCCTTGCCGAGGTTGCTGTAGTCAGCAAGGAACGGAACGATGTAATTACACCATACGACTGTAACATCATCGTCATCAGCTGTCAGTTCGAGAGTCCAGGCTACATCGCCAGCGCCCTGTCCGTAAGCTGTAGCGGAATAAGTACCGAGGATGTTTGCGAGAGGATGGTCATTGTCCTTGATGGTGAAGTTGGTTTCGTTGGTACCGCCGATCACGTAATCATTGGTAGCGCTTTCGAGTTCGATGGAGAAACCGAGGGAACCTGTGTAAACACCAGGCTGGTCGACAACGTTGATGGTGATGGTGAGAGAGTCTGTGCCATTGAAGTTCAGAAC
>CAVJKE010000132.1:0-5703 GCA_963649695.1 bacterium | reverse complement strand
CCCGTATTATATGCAGTATGGCCGGTCAATAAGTCGATACCGGAATCTATTGATTATAAAATTGACTATGAAGTTTTTTTACCTAAATATGCTATAAGTACAAAATCGGGTATAGGCTTGAGCGACAGGATTTTAAAGTTGATAGAGCGAAAAGCGGTGTCTTTGGCGACTGGTCTTGAAATAAGCGGAAACACAAGGATGGAAAGTCCCGATTCTGGTGATTATAAGACATTAAGTGGTTCAATCGTGTGCCAAGATTCCTATAGCAACAGGAGTTTGCCTTTATCGCATTTGCTGTTGGTGTTTCAGCTTGGATCTAATATAGAATATGCAGAGACCTCAACTGATGGGTCTTTTAACATCACTGCGGAGATACCTGACGGGGCTCAATTCAAATGTAGGTTTTCAAATAACAGGTGGGCTGTATATTACCCAAATGGAAGCGGACCGATGGAGGCATCATTCGGGGAGGTCTCTTCTTTTTTTGAAAATGGGTCCAATACCGTTCAA
The DNA here is from genome assembly GCA_963649695.1 of bacterium. Classification (GTDB taxonomy): domain Bacteria; phylum Bacteroidota; class Bacteroidia; order Bacteroidales; family UBA932; genus Cryptobacteroides. The sequence continues at coordinate 5,193 of CAVJKE010000132.1, read as the reverse complement.
AATTTGAATTTGACTCCATCCGTGAATAATCCCGCATTGGAAATTCATCGGGCTGCTAATTTTTACTTCAATGAAACACACGATATTTGTGGAGTCCCATTCCGGTATCCTCTTAGAATTTATTCTTATTCAACGTCAAATTCGAATAGATCTATACTAGGTGAAACATACTTCCCTCAAAATGCTCAACCATATTTGAAGATTTATAATTGGACTGATTATAATAATGAGATGTTGGGTACTATCTTTCATGAATTGGGACACACATACCATTTATGCAAAAAAGAGAGTCTGGACCAATACATAAGAACGCAGGATTTTATTATTGAATCATTTGGATGTTTCGCCGGATGGCATTTAACCAGGCAATATTACGAAGCCCAATTGGGAATGACAATAGCGGAATCTATATGCATTGATGCAAGACAGGACTGGTCTTCATCTGGAACACTCGGGAATTATTCTCCTCTCTTTGTCGATTTAATTGACTCTTTTAATCAAAGTTTGCTCTATAGCGGCACTCCTGTCGACAATATTCAAGGAGTTCCATATAGCTTGATTGACAATATAGTCACAAATGCTGTTGACTGGGATGATGTAAAAACCATTTTAGACAGCGGCGTAGGTGTGTATTATTCCAGAAATGATTTGGAAAACTATCTCGTACAATTCAATAATTATTTTTCAATATAGAACTATGAAACATTCATTTACATTTGCATTCTTGACTTGCATAACATTACTATTCTCTTGTAACAAGAGTGATGACTACAAAATTGTGGAGAAACGTCCTTTGATGAATCTGACTTTGTATAGCATTGATTCATTAGAGTACACGGAGGGGGGCAAATCCATATTTCTAAACAACTCAGAAAATGAAATAGGGACATTCAGCGCACAGGTCTATGACAGTGTTTATGTGTCTGCAAGAATAAAGCTTCCGGGAGGAGATTTTTCTGACTTTTCTATAAATGGGGTACCTTCCTATATCGCGGATGGAGTCTGTGTCTTCAATGGATGTACTGATGCCACAGTGACCGTGGGTGACTCCAAGGAGCGTGTCAGGACGACTGTGATAGGATGGATAAAGCAAATCAAGAAAGCTGGAGGAGTTTATGAGGGTAAAATATCCTTCAAATATGAGGCGGGAGGTAAGAAATACAGCTATCACATAGCCAGAATAACAAAAATTGATTTCTGAGTCCAGAAGATTCTGGTATTGTGAAAGAGCTGGTGGACTAATAAGTGTGTAGGCTGAAGCCTTGGGCGGAGGGGAGGAGGTTGACGCCCCACCAGCACATCTGCAGAAGGGCGAAGGAGAAAATCAGAAGAAGCAGCGTCCGGCGCTGGCCTCTGTCAATAGTGCGGGCGGTGCCGGAAACAGGTTGGCCGGGCCATGGGGCGGGATGTCCCTCAGGCCGTTGGCCGGGCTGCCGGCGGAGATGCAGGTACAGGAGGTAGCTCAGCCAGGTGGCGGCTGCCCAGGTCTCTTTCGGGTCCCAGGTCCAGTAGTCTCCCCAAGCCTGTTTCGCCCACAAGGCCCCCATCACCATCCCCATCGTAAGGAAGCCCCAGCCGATGCGCACGAGCGAGTCGCAAAGGCCAAGGTCGTCAGGAAGAGACCTTGCCGGGGAGGCGGAGCCGCCGCGGACATCCGGGTCACCGGAAACATCGGCAGAAACATCGGCGGGAATAGTGCCGGAACCATCACCGGAAATAGTGCCGGAAACAACCGGTGCGCCTGGGGCATCGTTCTGCCGGGCTGAAGGGCGGGAAAGCCAGAGAAGCCGGACTGCGAGGATGGTGGCGAGACCCAGCACCGCATAGGCGAACATATAGACGATGACGTGCGGCACGAACCAGGGGCTGCGCAGCGCGGGCATCAGCTCCTGGGTGTGGATCTCCGGCTTGAAGATGTTGATGCAGACGAACACGACGGCCATCAGGCTGGCGAAAGGAAGCGCCCAGCGGTGCCGCCAGCGAAGATAGACCACGAGGCCGGTAAGCGAAAGGAAAAGGCTGAACCAGAGGCGGGTCTCACCCATCGTGCGGAGCGGCGGGCGGCCGAGCGTGACCCAGACTCCGGCGATGAATGTCAGGAATATGCCCGACCCCAGACCGGTCAGCGTGGCGGCGGCCAGACGGCTTCCGGACCTCACGGAGACGGCGGCGCCCGCGATCCAGAGAGTGGAGGCGGTGAGAGCGAACCAGATGAATGAATCCCAACCCATCACGATCTGTTTTTCTTAAATATTCCTCCTCCGCTCCGGGGCTTGAACCCGGCGAAGAACGCCATCGCAGCGCCGGAGAGCAGAACCAGCCAGAGAGCGGCCTTGAATATTCCCGAAAAAGGGGAGTGGACGCATTTGAATATGCTGGTGAACTCTCCCGCCGTGGCATCCATCCGGTAGTCGGTCTGGTAGATCAGCCAGGAGTCCACCTTCGCAGGATGGTTTACCGCCACGGTGGTCTCGTAGAAACTCCCGTCAGGTAAGGTGACGAGAACCGAGGAAGCATATTCATTGATGTCGAACTCTTTGAGCGTCAGCTCGAAAGGAAGTTTGCGGGCGGCTCCGTCCCTTTCATCGCAGGCGGTGTGGACAGGCAGGCCGGGCCGGGTTTCAAGGTCGGCCCTGACGGTCAGCCCGCTGCCGGCTATCCCCAGAATCAGGATTACGGACAGCCCCAGATGGGCGCAGGTCACCCCAAGGCGGTGGCGGCTGAAATGCCGGATGTCCTCGACAGCGCTTAAAGTCACGCAAGTGGTGAGAGGCAGAAGGGCGAGAATGAATATGGGCGAGCGGCTCATCGACCTGAACCCGAGTAGCCCCCAAAAGCCGTTCCTGCCCCCATCCTGCGGAACGAGTCCGAAGATGAGAAGCAGGAACAGAACTATGGCTATCGAAACAGCGCAGGCCTTGCGGCCGGTAAGAAGCCGGTACAGCGGCCAGCGGTCACGCCGGACGTAGATGACCGCCAGAAGGCAGACATAGACCCCGGCCGCGGCGATGGCGGCAGACTGGCCGAGCGGCTCCATCAGGCTTCAGCCCACTGTTTCCGCAGAAGTTCCACGGCCTGCGTGACCGTCGTGGCGCGGTCGCCATTGGTGCCGCACTCGAAAGTCACGTACTTGTCGTAGCCGATCTCCTTGAGAGCCTTGAATCCGGCGAGATAGTTGTCCTTCTCCCCGTCTTCTCCCGGCATCAGGCGACGGCCGCGGCTGGCGATGTGCATATGCTGGAGGTACTCCTTGCCGGCCGACATCAGCGCGGCGTAGTCCGAAGTCTCCTCGGACATGTGCCAGAAATCGCCCAGCACCTTGACTCCTTTGCTGCCGCAGTCGCGCGCGATCGCGGCGGCGTCGGCCACAAGACGGAGGTAGAACGCCTCGTTTCTGTTCAGCGGTTCGAGGATCACATAGGTGCCGCATCCGAGAGCGTACTCTCCGAGTTTGTAAAGCTCCTCGCAGAGAAAGTCGCGGGTCTCCCTGGTGTGAGGCCTGCAAGGGGTCTGGCCGTTGAAGGCCGGGACCATGATCACGCCCGTCGAGCCGAGTTCACCGGCAGCGGCGAGAATCTCCTTGTAACTCTTGTCAAAAAGTTCCTTGACAGCCGGATCCTCGGCAAGGATGAAACCGTCGAAGCCGGCGCAGACGGCAGAGACCTTGATGCTCCTTCCGCTGAGAGCGTCCTGGATCTCCTTTACCCTGCCGGCTAGTCCTCTTCCGCCCGGCTCGAAACCGGTGATCCCCAGGGCCTCCATAAAGTCGAGCCTTTCGGCGAGGGTCCCGCCGGGGGCAGTGCCTTCCTGGAAGGAAAGATTGAGGGGAACGGAAGCGGCCTTCTTCTTGTCATCGGAGGTCGTGACGCAGCCCGGCAGCACGGAAACGGCGGCGATGGCCGCTCCGCCGATCGCCGCTGTGGTCAAAAATTGTCTTCTGTCCATAATTCTATTCTTTGCCGGATCCCGGGACGGCGACCTTGCACTTGTCCATGTCCATAGGGCCGAGTTCCAGTTTCTCCGGGAGGTAGTCCTGGTCGGCGGCGCTGATCTCGTCCCAGGTGATGGTCTTGCCGGTGTAGGCGGCCTCGCGTCCCATCACGCCGCAGAGGGAGGACATTCCGCAGTCTCCAGCCTCGACGTGGGTCTCACCCTTGCGGATGTGGTTGACCCAGTCCACGTGCTCGAGCACATAAGGGTTTGTCTGCTGGTACTGAGCCTTTTCAGCCTCTTTGTCGAACTGCCAGAGGATGTTGCCCTGAAGGTCGCGGATAGCGAAATCCGAAGAACTCCAGTAGCCCTTTGTGCCGTGTACGCTTTCGCTGACATTGTTGGAGCATCCGTCGATCTGGCGGCACATGCTGTGCAGATGGACTCCGTTCTCATATTCAAAGTCGATGCTGAAATTGTCGTACTGGTCGCCGGTGATCCTGCGCTGGCGGCTGCCGAAGCCGGTCGCGGCGACAGGGTGCTTGCCGATCATCCAGTTGAAGACATCGATGTTGTGGACGTGCTGTTCGACGATGTGGTCGCCGGAGAGCCATTTCCAGTTGACCCAGTCGCGGATCATCCATTCCATGTCGCTCCAGCCGTTCTGGCGCTCCCTGTACCAGAGCATTCCCTGGTTCCAGTAGACATTGCCGCCGGTGATCTCGCCGATCAGGCCTTCCTGGATCTTCTTGAAGGACTCCACGTAAGGCCTCTGGTGATGGCGCTGTGTGCCGGTCACGACGCAGAGACCCTTGGCCTCGGCCTGCTTGGCGGTGGCCATTATCAGGCGGTAGCCCTTGGAATCCACGGCGATAGGCTTCTCAAGGAAGGAGTGAACCCCCTTCTCGGTGGCGTACTGGAAATGAGTAGGGCGGAAGACCGGGGGAGTGGCCACGATGACCATATCCACGCCAGAGTCGATGACCTGCTTGTAGGCCTCGAAGCCGACAAAGCAGTGGTCTTCAGGAACTTCCTGCCCCCTGTCGCTCTTGAGCTTTTCCTTGAGGCCTTCGAGACGGTCGGCGAACACGTCTCCGAGAGCCGTGACCTTGATGCCGTCGGCGGCGTCCAGCAGGTTCTCGACGGCTCCGCTTCCGCGGCCGCCGCAGCCGATGACTCCGACTTTGAGTTCTCTTCCGTCAACGGCCTTGTCCGGCAGTTCAGGGACGTAGTACTCGCCCGGCTGCCTGAGAGGTGTGACCT
>CAVJKE010000131.1:0-5751 GCA_963649695.1 bacterium | reverse complement strand
CCTTGATGGTCGCCCATATCCTTGAAATTGATGCCTTCGGGATGGTTCAGGAAGAGGAAATACACGGACTTTGTGAGCGTGTCCATCTTAACCTCCTTGAAGTCAAAGTCATCAAGGAATATTCCCCCGGAAGAGGATATGTGCAGAAGGCTGAGTCTGACCTTGTAGTTGAGGAACGCTGTCAGTTCCTCTATGGTGACGTCGTACTTACGCTGAAGCCGTTCTATCTCTTTCAGTATGGCTATTGTCTTCCAGTCCAGTTCCGGCTCGGAAGAGTTTTCCGGCCGCAGGGAAAAACTGGGGGAAATGACATCAATGGACCCCGCACTCCCGTCTGGGCGTTGTCTCTGCGGTGAAGGTAAACAGAAATGGATGTCTTCGCCGGCTTCAGGACGCACTTCAGAATGCGTGCAACTATAGTTCTCCTCCGTCGATACGCCAGACAGGGACCCGTAGATCAGCGAAGCTGATTTCCGGTAACGTATGTGTGCTTCCTTCAGGTCGTCCTGCGGGACACCGTCTTGAGAGGAGGGCGTCTCCATCCCCGTACTCATCTTGCAGAGTCGTTCCACTTCGAACAATGGCGGGACACCGTCTCGAGAGGAGGGCTTCTCCATCCCGGGGAAAAGATAGGCAAGAGCTTTGGCGGATATGTCGGCAAGGAACGCTTCCGCCCTTGCCCGGAGATCGCTGTGGTTTATCATAAGGCTGAATGAATCGGTGTTTCGCAAAGATACGGAATTCGGCAGGACTTTCAAACATTGACAGATCCGGAATATTCTCTACCGGTTCGGCTGAAAACAGCCGAGGCCGGCTTACCTTCCGCAGATTCGGAACTCCTTATTTTCCGTCACCTATATGACAAAGCACATTTCCATCCCGAGGGACGGATAATGCTGATGATATAGAATAAAGGTCCTAGCCGTCCCAGGGGCTGATCAGTTGATGGATTTCTTAGTACCTCGCCTTGTCATAAGGCAGCAGATCGCAAAGGCGATAATAAACAGAACCATCTAAACGAAGAAGGCATTGCGGCTTCCGGCAGCGGTGGCCTACATCTCCGGCATCATCTCCATCCATAATTCCTTGGTTCAACAGTTTCAGCCGGGACGAAACGTGAAATCGTAACCCGTGGCAGATAAGAGGCTGACAACCAACGAAAAGAGCATATGTCTGGTCGTGATTTCAGTACCAGACATATACTCTTTAGCCTCATTATCAAGTAGTTATCCGCCACGACCGACGGGTCCGGCCGGGAGTCGGCTGACAGAATTGCAAGCAGAAGCGATCAGCATGGCCTTTCCTGCAAATCCGTTTTCGGGAAAATGGCGGAATATGCCCTGCGGCATCGTGTGGCGAGTTGTCTGCCGAAACGGCCGGAACAGATTTGCGTCTCTAAAGCGTTAATGTGGTTTTCCGTGCAATTCTGTTCCCGTATGTCAGAGACCGAATATGCCAGGAAGGCCGGTCACTTAACGCACGGTGCGTGACGGGCGCGGATATGCCTGAAAATGCTCCCGTCACTTGAGGGCGAAGGGGTAAAGAAAGCGGGGTCAGAGCCGGAAGCGGACCGTCAGAGCCGGAAGCGGACCGTGAGCCTAATAGGGCATCCTCAAGGAGGAGAGCGTGTGTTGGGCGAAGCGGACCGTCAGAGCCGGAAGCGGACCGTGGACTCAGTGTCTGACGGGCTTGTCGGCGGGGAGAAGGGCGGAACCGGACAGGGCACGGAAGAGGGCGTCCTGGTAGGTCTCCCCTATCGGGATGTAGTCCTTGCCGATGATGATGCGGGCGCGCTCGATGGCCTCGATCCGGAATGTCTGCACGATGAAGGACTTGTGGACACGCACGAAACGGTCGGAAGGCAGAGAGTCCTCAAGGGTTTTCAGACGCATCAGCGAAAGGACCGGCGGAGTGCCGTCGTCAAGATGGATCTTGACATAGTCCTTGAGACCTTCGATGAAAGTTATCCTGTCGAGGTCGATCTGCTGCAACCGGTACTCTGTCTTTACGAATATGCTCCTTATCGAGGCCGGAGCGGCGGCCGGTGACGCAGCCGCAGAAGACACCGCAGGGGCGGCGGGTTGTGAAGCGGACAATGAAGCGGCCGCATCCTGTTTCCCGGGCGGTTCCGCGGAAGCGGGAACAGAGGTCTTTCCGGACGACGACGCCATCAGGTCAAAATATTCCTTGGCCTTCAGGGCGGAGGTGAGAAAATCCTCGTAGGAGACAGGCTTCAGCAGATAGTCAAGCGCCCGCACCTTGAAACCCTCGACGGCATATTCACTGAAAGCGGTTGTGAATATGATTCTTGTGCCGGCGGGGAGCATCCGGGAAAGTTCCATCCCGTTCAGTCCGGGCATCTGGATGTCGCAGAAAAGCAGGTCGACGGGATTGTCCTGGAGGAAGGTGAACGCGGCCGAGCCGCTGTTGAAGACTCCCCTGAGGTCCAGGAAAGGGGTCTTGACGACATACGATTCAATCAGGCGGGCCGCCAAAGGCTCGTCATCCACCACTATGCAGGAAATCTTCGCCATAAATTTCTGTTCGACTTGACTTCTTTTTTAAGTACCGGCATCCGGCCTCGACTGCGGGCGGCTGACCGCGGCCGTCAGTCTTCGGCCTTGCCGGTCCTCAGTCTCAAAAGGCTTCTGTACGTGCTTTGGACCCTGCCATATTCAAAAGAATGTCTGCCGGGGTAAAGCATCTCGAGCCGGCGCTTCAGATTGGCAATTCCTATGCCTGAACCGCTCCTGTCCGTGTCATCTTTCGGGAAACAGCTGTTCTCGACCAGGCACTCTACCGCGCCCGGCTTCTCGGAAATGGTGATTCTGATGAACGAAGGCTCCGTGCCGCTGACCCCGTGCTTGAAGGCGTTCTCCACAAGCGGGATGAACAGCAGCGGGGCCACCTGGGTTGAAGATGTGGCATCAGGAAGCGAGACTTCAAGGCTGACCCCGGAAGAAAGCCTGGCACTCATCAATTTGACATATTCATTGATGAAACCGCACTCTTTGGAGAGCGGGACGGTGGCGGAGCGGCTCTCATAAAGCACGTAGCGCAGCATCCCGCTGAGGTCGTGGACGGCCTCCTGGGCCTGCGCAGGATCGATCTGGATCAATGAATATATGTTGTTGAGCGTGTTGAAGAGGAAATGCGGGTTGACCTGGCTCTTCAGGTTCGCCAGTTCCGCCTCGGCCCCGGCTTTCTCGATCTCCTTGCGTCTGGCCTCGTTCCTGTACCACTCCGAGGTCATACGCACCGCCACCGCGATGCCGACTATCGCCGCGTAGATCACTGTGTTGCGGGCTATGAAGCTTACCTTGTCAAGCAGCTGCCTCGGTGGCGGAGGACCGCCGGCAGGCACGTAAAAGACCCTGAAGAAAAGAGGCACGAGGACGCTCACAGCGGCGATCAGGCCGATGTTCAGGAGGATGAACAGGCCTGTCCTGCGCGCGGAAAGGTACTTCTTGATCAGGTACAGGTAATTGACATAGAAGACAACCACGAACGAAAGGACCACAGGGATGAACCTTGAATAGTCAAGGCCACCGTGCAGCGGCCGTCCGGGCTGCGGGGAGAAGAAAGGGGTCATCAGGACCACCGCCCAGATCGCAAGATGGATGAACCACCCGTTGTTTCTCTTTGTCATACTCATAGCGATTGAAGACCAGAATTTATTCAGTCACAATGTCGCGGACATCGCACAGGACAAATATACAAAAAAATGTTCCATCAGAATCCGATCTTCGCTACTTTCCCTCGGTTGGAGAGACGCTCGTTCTCGCAGAAGGTGACAAGGTTCTCAAGCGAAGGCGCGCGGCCGCTGATGACCTCCTCCATCGTGGCCTTGCGCACGATGTTGTCGATTTCGCCGCCGCTGAAGTCGAAGCCGGAAGCCAGCGTACGCGCTTCGGTCTCGCTTAGAGACGGAAGCTTGTCGCGCCAGATGTCGGTCTTGGCCTGGAGCGACGGCTTCTCGTAACGGATTTTGAAGAGGAAGCGCCTCTCGAACGCCCCGTCGAGGTTTTCCTCGAGGTTCGTGGTCGCGATGAGGATGCCTTCCAGCTTCTCCATCTCCTCGAGGATGATGTTCTGGATGGTGTTCTCCGTCTGGTCGATGCTGCCGTTGGTTGAACCGATGCTGCGGCGTCTCGAGAAGATGGCGTCGGCCTCGTTGAAGAGCAGGATCGGCTTTCTGGCGGTCTCCCTGCAGGACTTGCGGTAGTCGGAGAAGATTTTCTTGACGATCTTCTCGCTCTCGCCGTACCACATGCTCTTCGAGGCGCTGATGTCGACGTGGATGATGTCGCGGCCTGTCTTGCGGGCCCACTGCATCACCGTCTCGGTCTTGCCCGTGCCAGGCGCGCCGTACAGAAGCACCGCGAGTCCTTTCATAAGGCCCTTGGCCTCCAGACGGCTCACAAGGCTACGGTAGTTGTTCTCCTCAAGAGCGTTCTCCACGAGGGAGAGCTGCTCCTGCTGGGAGTCGGAGAAGAACAGACGCTTCTCCTTGATGCCTTCGGACTTGATGCGGCACTTGTCGTCGCCCTTGTCGAGGAAAAGTTCAGCATCCTCCTCGAAGAAGAGTTCCTTACCCTTGTCGGTCAGCGACAGGACGGTGTTCTCCCCGAAGAGACTGCTTCTGGTGGTGAGCTCCGCGAGGCCCGTCCTCTGCAGGATGTGCGTCTCCTCCTTCAGCTGCTTGACGGCGACCTTACGGCCCCTGAGGGTGAATACCTTTCTCAGCTCGTAGGGAACGACGATTCCGCCACCTTCCTTAGCGCAGTCGTCGCAGAGGATGTAGAAGAGCACCCTGTCCATAGGGTCGTTCAGGATATTCCTGACCTTCGGGATGAATCCGAGATGACGGTTCGTGTCCTCCGCCCTTACGGTGAACATCGCCAGACGGCACTGGGAGATCTCCTTGCCGGAGTCGAAGTTCCTGTTGTCGATGAAATCGCAGATGGAAGAGGCGAACTTGTACCTGTCGAGACCGGCAAGCTTGTCGCAGTAGGTCTTGTAGTCGTCCTCGAGGAGCATCTCCTGCCCCTTTTCGGTGAGCTGGACGTAGCCCTTGTCGTCCACCAGCTCCACGAGTCCAGCCTTGACGAGCGGATGAGTGCCGCCGCTAAGGGCCGAGGCCTCCTGGAAGCGCAGCGAGAACACCTTGTACATGTCCTTCAGCGTTTCATTGATGTGGGACATTTTCTCATCGCTCTCCAGGAAGTCATTGCAGAAGTCGTAGAAGAGCACGCGGTGGCGAAGCTCCGGCACAGCCTCCTTCACGGCCTTCACGAAGCTCATCCCCCGGCTTTCCTGCTCCATGGACCGCGTCTGCTGAAGCAGTTCCTCACAGCTGACCTCGAGGTCCTCGAGCTGATTCCCGATTGTCCTGCAGAAGTCGTAGCGGTCGAAGTCCTTCCGAAGTATCTGGACCGGTCCCGCCTCCGGGACCCTGCCTTCCAGAAGGCAGTCCATCACGTAGTTGGACACGAGATACGACTTAGAGACGCGCCTCGACTCGTCCGGGTTGCTCTGGATGATGAGTCCCCTGTCCTGGAGCGATGAGATCGCAGGCAGGTACTCCATCACGTCGAGCTGCGTGCAGTCGAAGTAGCGGGCGAGATCGTCCAGGGCGCTGCTCAAGTCGCTGCAGCTGCGGTCAAAGAGCGCCGCGAAGACGATAGCTTCGCCACGGTTGCGCAGTCCGAGACCTGCCACGAGGCCGTCCCTGTCTCTTATACACATCTC
>CAVJKE010000130.1:0-5782 GCA_963649695.1 bacterium | reverse complement strand
TTGCGGCCTTGAGGCCGAGTGAAATGAGTTCAGCGGCACAGGCCACGTCGGAAGCCATCTCGCCGCAGACCTCCGCTTCAATGCCGGCCTTGGCAGCGGCTTTCAGAGTCTTGTTTATGCAATACAGCACGGCCTCGTCACGGCAGTCATAAAGTCCTGCCACATCGGCGTTACCCCTGTCGGCGGCCATAACGTACTGCGTCAGGTCATTAGTCCCTATGCTGAAGAAATCCACCGCGCCGGCGAACCGCTCCGCCTTCAAAGCGGCGGCCGGAGTCTCGACCATCATTCCCACGGGAATATGCTCATCGAAAGCGGTCCCTTCACTCCGGAGTTCATTTTTACACTGCTCAAGAAAATTTTTCGCCGAACTGAGTTCGGACAAAGTGCAGACCATAGGGAACATCACCCTCACGTTGCCGAAAGCGCTGGCTCTCAGGATGGCCCGCAACTGGACTTTGAATATTCCCGGATCGGCGAGGCTCAATCTTATCGCCCGCCGGCCGAGGAAAGGATTCTCCTCTTTCTTCATCCTGCAATATGGCAGCGCCTTGTCGCCGCCGATGTCAAGGGTGCGGATGGTAAGAGGCAGGCCTCCGCATATTTCCGCCGCCTCCATGTAAGCCGCGGCCTGAGTCTCCTCGTCAGGGAAGCCATCCGTACGGTCCATGAACAGGAACTCGCTGCGGTAGAGTCCTATGCCCTCCGCACCGGCATTGATGGCTCTTCGCACATCCTCGGTGCAGCCTGCGTTGGTGTAGACCTTGACTCCCGCGTCACGGTAAAGTTTCAGAAGACACACAGAATCAGCCTCTCCGCCCTCGATGCGGTACTCAGCCTCTGCCAGCACGTTCTCATCCGGACCGACGATGACGCGCCCGTTCTCCCCGTCCAGAATCACTGTGTCTCCCTGATGGATAAGAGCCGTGCAATCCTTTATGCCGGTCAGCACGGGGATGCCCTTGGACCTGGCGATGATGCTGACGTGCCCCGTCCTGCTGCCGGTTTCACTGACTAGTCCCACAATTTTTGAAAAGTCCATCGCAGGGATGTCGGACGGCAGGAACTCGTCGGCCACAAGGATGATTTTCCCGTCCGCCGGCATCTGTTCCGAAATTCTGTCTCCCGACTCCTTTCCCTCCTCTCCGGCGAGGACCTTCTTCAGCTGGCGGACCACATCCCGGACATCATCCTTCCTGGCCCGGAAATACTCATCATCGATCTGGTCGAACAGGGCTTCAAGTTCATTTCCCGCACGGCCGACCGCTTCATACAGGCTCAAACCATCGGCCACGGCGTTGTCAATGGATTCCCGGAGCATCGGGTCATCGGCGATCTCGGCGTGAGCCGCGAAAACGCTGTCTGTTTCCGCCAACCTGGAATACCTTTCTTTAAGGGCGAAAAGCGCTTCATCCAGTGACATCCCCGCACAGAAAGGCACTGTCTGCCCACCGGCCGAGGGACAACGGACGGAGGCCTTGCCGACACAGATTCCCCAGGATCTGTAAGAAGCTTCAAGCGTCAGCATGTCAGTTATTTCTGCACTTTGAGAAAATCGGCCACCGCAGCGGCTGTCTCAGCCTCGTTCTCTCCCTCGGCACAGACCTCGACTTCGGTCCCTTTCTTGAGTCCAAGGGCCAGAAGCGAAATCATGCTGCCACCATTGGCGCTTTTCCCGTTGGCTTTCAGAGTCACCTTGTCAGGAGCGAAGCCCTTCACCATTTTCACAAGTTCAGAGGCCGGTCTCGCGTGGATTCCGCTTTCTGCCTCGACTGTCACTATCTTTGTCGTCATATTAAGATAATTTAGATCCAAGATTATTTAATTCAACTTCCACCGACAACTGAATCCAAGTCCCGCGCAAGCGAAACCTGGACTTCTAATTCTTCAGAGCGGTGAATATGTCCTCGGGACACTTCGCCGTCATCAATGTCTTCAGTTTGTCCTCATCCTCGAAAGCCTCGCCGAGGGCGGCCAGGATGTCCATATGCTCATCCCCCTTGCCGGCTATTCCTGCTATTATGTAGGCCTTCTCTCCGTCGAAATCCACTCCTTCAGGGTACTGCAGGATGACGACTCCGGAACTCAGAATTCCCTCCTTGGCCTCATCCGTGCCGTGAGGTATAGCTATGCCCATCCCGATGTAGGTGGAGGTCATCTTTTCGCGCTCCAGCATAGCCTCCGCATAGCCTTTCCGGACATAGCCCCTGCTCTCGAGCAGCCTGCCCGCACGGAGGATTGCCTCCTCCTTGCTCTGCGAAGCAAGACCGACAAGGATGTTTCCCACAGCCAGAACCTCCTGAGAATCAGGATTTCCGGCCGAAGAACCGGCATATTCATCGGTCTCCGCTCCGGTGACCGGACCGGCATATTCATTGAGAGAGGCATCGCCACCGATGGACTCATCTTTTGAGGAGATGGCTTCGAGCAGGTGGTCCAAGGCCGGATCCGAGATGAAGTTGTCTATTCCCACGACCTTGCTCCGTTTGCCACCGGAGCGGACATTCGCCGCGATTTTTTCTTCCGCTCTTGCTTTCAAGGAGTTCTGGCAGACCACTATGTCAATGTCCCCCGGTATCGCATCCACCGCGCAGTTCCGCACAAGAGCGTCGGACCCGTTCTCCCCCGTCCTTTTTCTGAACTTGGTGGCCCCTAAGGCGCTGGAACCCATCCCGGCGTCGCAGGCGAACATTATCTTGAGCTGACCTCCGCAGGATGACGCGACACCTGCCAGGTTTATTTCCTTGCCGTTTTTTTCCGTGTTGCCAGCCGCCGCTTCATCCTGGTCCTCCTTCCGCCGGACAATCGGGATGGCGACGGCAAGAGAGACAGCCGCCGCGATCAGCACTCCGCACAGAATGGTGAAAGTCTCGCCCTTAGGAGCCATCGCCAGCACCGAGATGATGCTGCCCGGAGATGCCGGAGCGACAAGTCCCGAACCGGTGAGGCTGAAGAACAGCAGGCTGGACGCACTGCCGGCGATAAGTGCCAGAAGGAGAAGCGGTTTTGCCAGCACATACGGGAAATAGATTTCGTGTATGCCTCCGAAAAGATGTATCACGACCGCACCCGGAGCGGAACTGCGGCTGCTGCCCCTGCCCGCTATCCAGTAGGCCAGCAGGACTCCAAGTCCGGCTCCCGGATTAGCCTCGATCAGGAACATCACCGACCTGCCGATCTCGTGTACCTGCTCGATGCCGACAGGCGAGAAGATTCCATGGTTGATGGCATTGTTGAGAAACAGCACCTTCGCAGGTTCGACCACTATCGAGACCAGCGGAAGCAGTCCGCGCGAGATGACAGCCTGCGCCGCGTCGCTGATGACCTTGGTCAACCCTTCCACAATCCCTCCGACCACGCTGAAGCCGAGAATCGCAAGGAGCATTCCGATGATGCCTATGGAGAAATTGTTGACCAGCATCTCGAAGCCGGTGCGGACACGGCCTTCCACCGCCTTGTCGAAATATTTTATGGCGGCTCCTCCGAGAGGGCCCATTATCATCGCTCCGATGAACATCGGGATGTCTGTCCCGGCGATGACTCCGACTGCGGCTATGGCCCCGGTCACTCCTCCGCGTTCTCCGGCGATGTTCCTGCCCGCCGTGTACGCTATAAGAAGCGGGAGCAGGTAGTTAAGGGCCGGGGTCACGATCCTGGCCAGGTTTTCGTCCGGCCACCATCCGGAAGGGATGAACAGCGCCGTCAGAAGTCCCCAGGCGATGAACGCGCCGATGTTCGGCATTATCATCGCGCTCAGCGCCCTTCCGAACCTCATCAGATGATTCTTGAATTTCATGCTTCGTTTTCGCTTTTTTGCAAAATACCTGTTACAAAGATACGCAATAAAATCCTATCTTCGCGGCGGTTAGTTTGAAGTTAGACGTTAATATGGAAGAAGAAAAAATGTCGGCCAGAAACTGGCTGGCTCTTATAGGGTTGGCCAGCTCGGCCTTTATTTTCAACACATCGGAGTTCATCCCGATCGGACTGCTCTGCGACATCTCAGCAGATTTCGGCCGCACCGAAGCCCAGACAGGAATGCTGATTTCCGTCTACGCCTGGATGGTGATGCTGATGTCCCTCCCGCTTACGATGCTCTTCTCGAGGACAGAACTGCGGAAACTCCTTCTGTCGGTGATAGCCTTCTTCACTCTCTTCCAAGGACTTTCATTCCTCTCGACCTCCTACGGGATGCTGATGTGCGCCCGCATAGGAGTCGCCTGCACCCACGCCATCTTCTGGTCGGTCATCCCCACCATAGCCGTCCGCTCTGTCCCAGACAGGTACAAGAACCTGGCCCTCAGCATAGTGGTGACCGGCACATCCATCGCCTTCATCATGGGAATGCCTCTCGGCCGGGCCGTCGGCCTGCTCGTCGGCTGGAGGATAACCTTCCTGTGCATCGGCATATTCGCTCTCCTCTCCCTGCTCTTCGTGTTCGCCTCGCTTCCGAAGATTCCAGCCGGGAAAGGAGTCAGCATCAAAGGGTTGCCTAAGATGCTCCGCAACAAGGTGCTTTTAGGAATATACCTCTTCACCCTTCTGTTCGCGGCCGGGTACTACACCGCCTACAGCTACATCGAACCCTTTCTTCAGCAGGTCGGCGGCATGTCGGAGAGCCTGATCACCGCCACCCTTATGATCTTCGGGGCCGCCGGACTTCTCGGCAGTTATTCATTCTCAGCATTCTACAGCCGGCACCGCTTCCGCTTCGTCAGCCTCGCGATGTGCGGCCTCATCCTGGCGCTGGCGCTTCTGATGCCATCCGCCCGGACCCACTGGCTTGTCATCATCCTCTGCGCCGTCTGGGGAACAGCCGCGACAGCCTACAACGTCGCGATGCAGTCGGAAGTCATCGCCACATCAAGCGAAGACGAGTCCACAGTCGCGATGTCGATATATTCAGGAATATTCAACCTCGGCATCGGGACGGGCGCTTTCATAGGTGGTCTGGTCTGCACCCATCTCCAGCTCTCGTGGATCGGTTTCGCCGGAGCTCTTCTGGCCGGCGCAGGGCTTCTTTTCTGGCAGTTCCGCCTCAGCCGTCTGATGCGCCGGTAACCACAGGCTTCTCCCTGACCGTTCGAGCCGCCGGCCTCGCCTATCCACATTAGCCGTGGCAGACAACTCCTTGAGAATGAGAGAGAACAGTAAAGGTCTGGTACGGATTTCCGTACCAGACCTTTGCTTAATTAGCTGATTTCCAAGCAGTAAGCCGCCACGCTACAAGGCAGGAGAATGATGACCCTTATTAGGTCCGAGAGGATGACGGTAACAAACACTGCTGGTCATCGACCTGATTGACGTGTACTGCTGACCACAGTACTTGCAGGTGTACTTGCTTTTCTCACTCCCCTCATAAAGGACGTGTTTCCCCTTGTTCGCTCCAAGAGGATGCCTGTAGCAAGAACAGGAAGTCAGAGCCTGCACGCTTGAGAACTCGCTTCCGCAATTGGCGCAATAAAATTTCGGCATATCAGTGTGTTTTTAATTATGCATTTATTTAATCCATGTCGTTTTCGTCGTCCTCATCCACATCATCCTCGTCGTCCAGACCGCCGAAGATGCCTTCCAGAGCATTGCCCAGGTCATCCAGCGACTTTTCAAGCTTCTCATCGTTGAAGAGCGACTCAAGACTCGACTCCAGGTTGGCGGAACTCTCCCCCAGCCCGGAAGCCAGCCCCTCAAGATACGACGGAAGCACCTGCCCGAGTTCCTCGATGAAACTTCCCACCTGCTCCACCCCGTTGCGGATCAGCAGAGCGTGATAGCGTCCCATAGC
>CAVJKE010000129.1:0-5817 GCA_963649695.1 bacterium | reverse complement strand
GCGTTGTCCGCGACATAGTACTCAAGCGCGTGCGAGACGGAATTGTCCCCCGAGAAATCTGCGGAGTAAAGGCCCAAAGGAATATACCCGTCCTTGATGTAGGGGTCGATGTCGGGTCTCATCCTGTTGTCCGCCCCCGGAGTTGTGGCCGACTTGACGAACGCCGAGTAAGCCGCTTCTATGTCAAAGTCCTTCAATCCTTTGAGCCAGGTTTCGGTGATGACAGGGACCGCAGGGTCGCCCTCCATCGTGAAAGTCTCCCTTCCGTACAGCTCCCATTTCGGCATCCAGCCCCACTCGCGGTACATACCGACCATCGAGCGCACCATATCGAGCTGCCTCTCAGGGTAGACAAGGGTCATCAGCTGGTGGACATTCCGGCAGGTGTCCCAGAGCGAAAAGACGGTGTACCTGCTGTGACCGGCCTCGACCTTGCCTATCCCGCCCGACGGAGATGTCCCTGAATATTCCATCAAAGGGTACTCGCCGTTCACGTCGTTCAGGACATTCGGATGCAGAAGTGCGTGGTAGAGAGCCGTGTAGAAGACTTCCTTCTGCTTCCTGTCCCCGCCTTCCACCTTGATTCTTCCAAGGTCCGAGTCCCACTCAGCGGCGGCGGCCTCCTTCACGCCGTCGAAATCGAAGCCTTCCTGCTCCGCCTCAAGGTTCTCCCTCGCGTTGGCGCAACTGACGAACGAGACGCCCATCTGCACCATTATCCGCTCGCCCTCCGCCACATCGTCGAAGGTGAACCAGAACCCGATGTCATCGCCCGCGATCTCTTTTGAATATTCAGTGTAGAGCTTGTACCTGCCCTGGTCCCTGTCCCAGGCCGCCTCGACGGTCATCGGCCGCTGGCGTTTCCAGTAGCCGGACCTTGACGGTTCACGGCTCACCCTCATCACGAAATAGATCGGGAACACCGCCGTCGGGTTATAGCAGAATGTGCCCATAAGTTTCATTCCTTCTATCTCGGTGGCGCTGACCCTGCGCACCATCGCTCCGGATTCGTTCGTCAGGCCCTCGCCGAGATTGAGCAGGATGTTGGCCTGTCCGGCCGGGAAGGTGTAGCGTTCTATGCTCGAGCGTTTCGTGGCGCTGACCTCGGTGCGGATGCCGTATTTTGTCAAGGTGCTGGAGTACCAGCCGGGTCCGGCCGCCTCATCGGTGTACTCCGAGCCGTACCCGCGATAGTCAGGGTCGAGAGGCCCGGCCGTGGGCATCGTCAGCAGCGAGCCGAGTTCCGGGCAGCCGACCCCGCTGAGACTGACGTGGGCGAAGCCCGTGAAATACTTGTTGTCGTGGCTGTAAGGTGTCGACCACCAGCGGCTGTCCTTGTCGTAGACATTGAGGTCCGACCCCATCACGTTGAACGGGGTCACGCTCATCATTCCGTTCGGACGGACGGCCCCGGGATTGGTCGTTCCGTAGTTGCTGGTCCCCACGAACGGATTCACATAACTGCCGGGCCGTTCGTCGGCCCGGACTCCAAGCGGCATCGCCAGCAAAGCCAAAGCCAGCGGCACCGAGACAAAAAAATGATTCTTGAACATTCGGCAGTCAGCGTAGGGTGTTGCGCGCAGGTCCGGAAACACCGGTTCTCCTGGCGTTTTCCGCACACTTCCGTGACAAGATAAGCATTCCCGCTGACAATCACAAGTTTCCGGACACTAACCGGTAAAACCGATTGATATGATTCCCTGCCGCCTAAAACACTTCCGCCAAACGTGACAATTATCAATCCAATTTTGTATATTTGTGAAAATCGTTAACTAAATAAAACCTAAGAATATGTTCGCGAAAGAAACCTACATCGCAAGACGGAAGACTCTGCTTGAGAAAATGGCTCAGACAGCTCCGCAAGGCAAACGCGGCATCGCCCTCTTCATCGGTAACGTCGAAGCCGCGGCACAGTACAAGGACAACGCCTATAAATTCCGCCAGGACTCCTCCTGGCTCTACTATTTCGGCCTCGACGAGCCACGCTACGCCGCCATCATAGACCTTGACAACGGCGACGAGACCATATTCGCCGATGATGTGGAGATCGGAGACATCATCTGGATGGGTCCGCAGCCGTCGGTAGCCTCGAAGGCCGCCGAAGTAGGCGTGGACAAGTCCGCATCCTACGGTTCGCTTGGCATAGCGGTGACAAAAGCCCTCGCCACGGGCAGGAATATTCATTTCCTCCCTCCGAGCAGGTACTACAACACGATGAAACTGGCAAGCCTCGTAGGCATCGCCGAGGACGAGGTAGGCAAGGTGGCCCCGATCGACGAGGACGGCGGCAAGCACGCCTCCAAGGAACTTGTGCAGGCCGTCATCTCGATGAGGCTTGTCAAGGAGCAGTGCGAGATCGACCAGATCGACGACGCCGGAGAACTCGGCCAGACCATGCACACACTCGCCCGCAGGCACGTCAAGGTCGGCCTCGTCGAGCAGGAGGTCGTGGGCAGGATGGAGGGAGTGACCCTCGCCAAGGGCTGGGGACCTTCCTTCGCCACGATTCTGACGCAGCACGGCGAGACCCTTCACAACCATCTTCACGACAAGGTCATCGAGCCGGGCAGGCTGATGGTCATCGACGCAGGCGCGGAGAACAACATGCACTACGCCTCCGATTTCACCCGCACCCTTCCGACCAGCGGAAAGTTCACTCCGAAGCAGAGGGACATCTACCAGATCGTCTGCGACTGCAACGAACTGGCATTCAAGCTCACCAAGCCGGGAGTGGCCTACAGGGACGTGCATCTCGCGGTGGCGAAGCTGATGCTTGAGGACCTCCGCTCTCTCGACATCGTGCGCGGCAATCTTGACAATATGGTCCACGAGGGCATAGCAGGCCTGTTCCAGCCGCACGGCCTCGGCCACAACATGGGTCTGGACGTGCACGATATGGAGGACCTCGGAGAGGACCTCGTCGGCTACGACCCTGACCAGAAGCGCTCCACGCAGCTCGGTCTCGGCAGCCTCAGGATGGCGCGCAGACTTGTTCCGGGCAATGTCATCACCGATGAGCCGGGCATCTATTTCATCCCTGCCCTCATCGAGAAATGGAAGAGCGAGAAGCGCGACAAAGGCTTCGTCAACTACTACAAGCTGGAACACGAATACCTCGACTTCGGCGGCATCCGCCTCGAGGACGATGTGCTTGTCACCGAGGACGGAGCGCGCCGCACCGGCCCGAACCGCCTGCCTATCCAGCCTGACGACGTCGAGGCGGCGATGGCGGAATAGACGGTCTTTGAATATCTACGAATATCTTATCTGTCAGACCTCGGGATGTTTCCCCGGCCTGACGGAGTTTTCTCAGCAGCGATGAACACACTTGTCATAATCCTCGCCGTGCTTGCGGGGATAATCGGAATCATCGGCAGCATTGTCCCGGCGTTGCCAGGCCCTCCAGTCAGCTGGGCGGGTCTGTTGATCCTATACATCTGGGGTAGCGGGGCCAACGGGGCAGGCGAACCGATGTCCCTGACATTCCTGCTTGTCTGGCTGGCCGTCACGGTCATCGTGACCATCATCGACTATGTCGTCCCGGCCTGGTTCACCAAGGTGACAGGCGGCAGCAAGGCCGCCGGCTGGGGAGCCATGATCGGCCTTTTCGTCGGGATGTTCATCCCGCCCGTCGGCATCATCCTCGGCACGCTTCTCGGCGCTTTCCTCGCCGAACTTGCCTGCTCTGACCGCGACTGCTGGAATTCCGCCAAATCCGCCTTCGGAGCGCTGCTCGGTTTCCTCTTCGGCACGGGCATCAAGCTGATAGCCAGCGGAATGATGATGTACTACATCATCGTTTACCTGAGATAGGCACACAGTAAGACCAAGAGGGCGGGGCTGAATGACCTTCAGCCCCGCCCTCTTGTATATTCGTAAAAAGACTACTTCTCAGGAAGCGGCCTGATGTCCAGATTGAGCTCGTCAAGCTGGGACTGGTCGATCTGTGAAGGAGAATCGATCATCACGTCACGGCCCTGGTTGTTCTTCGGGAACGCGATGAAGTCGCGGATGGACTCCTTGCCGGCGAACAGCGAGCAGACACGGTCGAAACCGAAGGCCAGACCTCCGTGAGGCGGAGCTCCGTACTGGAAGGCGTGGATGATGAAGCCGAACTTGTACTCGGCCTCCTCCGGACCTATTCCCAGAACCTCGAACATCCTCTTCTGCACCTCCGCATCGTGGATTCGGATCGAGCCGCCACCGAGTTCGGTGCCGTTCAGAACGAAGTCGTAGGCATTGGCGCAGACCTTCTCGAGATCCTCTTTCTTATTGCTGTTGAACCAGTCGATGTGTTCCGGCTTCGGAGCCGTGAACGGATGGTGCATCGCATAGAAGCGGCCGTCCTCCTCGCTCCATTCAAGAAGCGGGAAGTCGACGATCCAGAGCGGAGCGAAGACCTTAGGGTCGCGCAGACCGAGCCTGTTGCCCATCTCGATACGCAGAACGCCGAGCATTGTCTGGACTTTGCGGTTGTTCGCCCCGGACATCACGAAGACGATGTCGCCGGTCTTGGCCTCGACCTTGGCGGCGATGGCCTTGAGTTCGTCAGGAGTGTAGAACTTGTCGATGGAGGACTTGACAGAGCCGTCGGCGTTGAGCTTGATGTAGATCAGGCCCTTTGCTCCGACCTGAGGCCTCTTTACCCACTCGGTGAGCTCGTCGATCTGCTTGCGGGTGTAGTCGGCTCCGCCAGGAACGGCGATAGCGCCCACATAAGCCGCATCCTCAAGCACGGAGAAGCCCTTGCCCTTGACATCGGCGGTGATCTCGTGGATGGTCATTCCGAAACGCACGTCCGGCTTGTCCGAGCCGTACTTGTCCATGGCGTCGTACCAGCTCATCCGAGGCATCGGGTTCGGGATGTCGACTCCGAGGACATTCTTGAACATCGTCCTCATCATTCCCTCGAACATATTCAGAACATCCTCCTGCTCGACGAAGGACATCTCGCAGTCGATCTGGGTGAATTCAGGCTGACGGTCGGCGCGCAGGTCTTCGTCGCGGAAGCAGCGCACGATCTGGAAATAGCGGTCGTAGCCCGCCACCATCAGCAGCTGCTTGAAGGTCTGAGGAGACTGAGGAAGGGCGTAGAACTGGCCCGGGTTCATCCTTGAAGGCACGACGAAGTCGCGGGCTCCTTCAGGAGTGGATTTGATGAGGTACGGAGTCTCGATCTCCATAAAGCCCTTGGAATCCAGATAGTTGCGGACCTCGTGGGCAAGTCTGTGCCTGAGGGCCAGCGCCTTCTGGAGAGGATTCCTCCTCAGGTCGAGGTAGCGGTACTTCGCGCGGAGGTCTTCTCCGCCGTCGCTCTCGTCCTCGATAGTGAAAGGAGGAGTGTTGGACTTGTTGAGAATGTTGATGGACTCGAGCCTGATCTCGATCTCGCCGGTGTCCATCTTAGGATTCTTGCTCTGGCGCTCGACAACCTCGCCGATGGCCTGGATGACATATTCACGGCCCAAAGAGGTAGCGGTGGCCACCAGAGAAGCGTCGGCGTCGGCCTCAACCACGAGCTGGGTGATGCCGTAGCGGTCGCGCAAGTCGATGAAAGTCATACCTCCGAGCTTTCTGGAGCGCTGCACCCAACCGGCGAGCGTCACCTTCTGCCCGACATTTCCGATGCGGAGTTCCCCGCAAGTGTGATCTCTGAACATATTGATGTATTTTGAATATTCCTTCTCAGCGGACGGCAGAAGTCATCACCCGCAAGTCCGCGACTTGCAAAGTTAGCAATTTATCCCCAAGATTGATTGAATATGCTTGATTTTTCAGGCAGTTGTTTATTCCCGGCAATCATCAGCCGCGCACCTT
>CAVJKE010000128.1:0-5892 GCA_963649695.1 bacterium | reverse complement strand
TGAGCAGGGAAGGGATGAGGTAGATGCCGACCAGGAACCACAGCAGCAGGAAGAACACCAGTTTGCCGATGCCCCAGACCATCTCCTTGCCGTCGAACCTGTTGGACACGGCGACCGTCGAGAGCAGAACGAGCATCACGATGGCCATTATGTCCTCCACGACAAGTGTGCCGAACACGATCTGCGTGTGCGGGGCCTTCTTCAGCCCCATGTCATCGTAGGCCTTCAGGACTATGGAGGCTGAGGACATCGAGATAAGACCTCCGAGGAAGATGCATTCCATGGTGTTGAATCCGAGGAGGTAGCCGGCTATCAGACCTACAAGGAACATTCCCACGACCTTGATGCCGGCTATCAGCATCGCCGTGACGCCCACCTTCAGGAGTTTCTTGAAACTGAATTCAAGTCCGAGACCGAAGAGCATGAAGATGATTCCGATCTCCGACCATTCGGTCACCGCCTCCTGCCCGACCATCTGCGGACATATTCCCAGATGCGGCCCGACGAAGAATCCGGCTACGATGTAGCCCAGGACGATAGGCTGCTTCAGCTTTCTGAACAGGATGGTGAAAAATCCGGCCGAGAAAAGGATGAGGCCAAGCTCGGCCACAAGATTGAGTTCCTCTGACATTATGATCCAGCGATAATTTGTCTGACTATAATTAGTATATATGTGTACCTAATCTTGCAAATGTACAAAATTTCATCTGAATTCCGCCCGTCTCCGCCCCTTTTCTGCCTTCCGGATCTAAATTTATGAATATATTTCCACTTATTGCCGTTATCTATACATCCGCCGATTTGCTCCTGGCGAGTGAATAAAAGTGAAAATCGGACGATAAATGTTGGCTGAACGCTTGTTTTTCTGAAAATAATAACTAAATTTGGTTGTCACGGGACGATTCAATCGTTTTGTAAGATTTTTGGTAACGATTTATGACTGAAATTGCCTTTTGAGAGGCAAATTTAGGACGAGTAAAATGTTTATTAATATTTATTCAATGCTAAAAAGTATGACAAGAAGAATCGCTGCAATCCTCACCGGGCTGTTCTTATGCGCGGTGACGGCCTTCGCACAGAATCTGGTCGTAAAAGGAACGGTGACCGACACAGAAGGTGAGCCTGTTCCTTTCGCTTCCATTCTTGTGAAAGGGACAAGAACCGGCATCGCTTCCGATGCGAACGGTAATTATTCTCTGACAGTTCCTTCAAACGGAACTCTGGTCTTCAGCTCGGTCGGCTACCACACGGCGGAGGTCGCTGTCGACGGCAAACTCATCGTTGACTGCGTCCTCACTGCCGACACTGATTTTCTTGACGACGTTGTCGTTGTCGCTTACGGTGTGGCCAAGAAGGAATCCATCGTGGGCGCCGTCTCGCAGGTGAACTCCAAGTCCATCGAGAAGAGGGCCACGTCAAGTGTCGCCGCCGTCCTCGAAGGTTCGGCTCCTGGTATCCGCGTGAACAACTCCTACGGTGAGCCGGGCAGCGACCCGAGCATCCGTATCCGCGGTTTCGGATCCGTCAACGGCACCAACGCACCTCTCTATGTGATGGACGGCGTAGTGTTCGGAGGAAACATCTCCGACCTCAACCCTCAGGACATCGAGAGCATCTCCGTCCTCAAGGACGCTTCCTCCGCCGCCCTTTACGGTAACAGGGCTTCCAACGGTGTGATCCTCATCACAACCAAGAAAGGCAAGGACGGCAAGGTCTCCCTCAGCGCCAACATCAACCAGGGTGTCTACCAGAGAGGTATCGCTGAATATGACTCCATGAATGCCGACGAGTGGATGGAAACAATGTGGACCACCTACCGCAACGGCCTTATGAGCGACCCGGCCCTCAACAAGACTCTGGAAGAGGCCACCGCTCTGGCCCGCAAGGATTTCGTGTCCACCATCGCCAAGTACAACATCTACAACAAGGGTGACGAGGAACTTTTCGATGCCAACGGCAAACTGACCGGCACCGTGAAGTCTGAGATCGCCGGCGACCTTGACTGGTACGAGCCGATCGAGAGGCTTGGTTACAGACAGGAGTACAACGTCAGCGCCAACGCCGCTTCGGAGAAGTCAAGCTTCTATCTTTCAACCGCCTACCTTGACGAGCAGGGTTACATCAAGTCCTCTGACTTTTCCCGTTTCAACGGAAGAGCGAATGTCAGCGTGTCCCCTCGCAAATGGATCAAAATCGGAATGAACCTCTCCGGATCCTATCAGGAGAGCAACTACACCGACACGGACAGTAACTCGGCCTACATCAACCCGTTCTACTTCGCCCGTAACATGGCCCCTATCTATCCTGTCCATCAGCACGACCTGACATCCGCCAACGGAGACTACATCCTTGACGAGATGGGGAACAAGCAGTATGACGGCGGCAGTGACAGAGGACAGAACGTGAACCGCCACATCGCCTGGGAGCTCGAGGACAACATGGCCAAGAACTACCGCACCACCCTCAACGGCCAGGCTTACGCCGACTTCAAGTTCCTCAGGGACTTCACCTTCTCCATCAAGGGCGACATGAGCATCCGCAACAGCGAAAGCCAGTCCTACAACAACGCCGAGATCGGTGACGGAGCCGGCAACAACGGCCGCGCCTCCCGCACCATCTACCGCTACAAGACCTGGACATTCCAGCAGCAGCTCACCTGGCAGCACGCTTTCGGTGAACACAATGTGGATGTGCTCCTCGGCCACGAGAACTACTCCAACTTCTACAACTACCTCTACAACTACAAGACGAACCAGACCTTCGCTGGCCTGACCACTCTCAACAACTTCTCCGAGATGACTTCATTGACGGACTACTACAACAATGTCCGCAGCGAGTCCTATCTCGCCCGCGCCCGCTACAACTTCGCCAACAAGTACTTCGCTGAGGCTTCCTTCCGCCGTGACGCGTCCTCACGTTTCCATCCTGACAACAGATGGGGTAACTTCTGGTCCGTCGGCGGCAGCTGGGTTCTTTCCAACGAGGATTTCATCAAGGATATTCCTTGGATCAACAATTTGAAGTTCAGGGCTTCCTACGGAGAGGTAGGTAACGACCAGGGAGTCGGCTACTATGCCTACAGGGCCCTCTACGCCCTTACCCAGAATGGCGGAAAGGGAGCAGCCTACAAGTCTCAGAACGAAGCCTCCGACATCAAATGGGAGACCGCGGCATCCTGGAGCGCCGCTCTCGAGGGAAGGCTTTACAACAGATGGAACATCTCGCTTGAATATTACGACAAGCGCACCCGCGACCTTCTGTTCAGCGTTTACAACCCGCTTTCAGCCGGAGCTACTTCGACAAGCTCGGCCGTGTCCACGACCACCCAGAACCTCGGTTCCGTCTCCAACAAGGGTATCGAGATCGCCACTGACGTCGATGTCATCAGCAACAAGGACTTCAGGTGGAACCTGAATATGAACGCCACCATCGAAAGGAACAAGATCGTCTCCCTTCCCGAGCAGAACAGAGAAGAGGGCATCCTCTCCGGCAACTACAAGTACGCCGAGGGGCACAGCATGTATGAGTTCTACACCTACCAGTATGCCGGTGTGGACATGTTGACAGGCCGTTGCCTCTACCTCTACGATGACGAGGCCTACTGCATCGGCGAACCTGCCGAGGGCGACACGAGAAAGCAGCTTCCTGAGGAGTACCACGTCAACATCAACGGCAAGGACTACACGACCTACACGACCTACGCCAAGAGGGACTGGAGCGGCTGCGCCCTTCCTAAGATCTATGGCAGCTTCGGAACCTCCTTCACCTGGAAGAATCTCTCCCTTTCCGCTTTGTTCACATATTCACTGGGCGGCAAGATGTATGACAGCTCCTACGCTTCCCTTATGTCAGCCAGCACCAACGTGCATCAGCTGCACAGGGATCTGTTGAACTCCTGGACCGAGGCTCCTGCCGGTATGACCGAGACTTCGGCCGACCGTATCAGCACCACGGCCCTCCCTGGTCTGAACTCTTACTACAACACGTACAACTCGTCGATGTCCACCCGCTGGCTCCACAAGTCTGACTATCTGGTGTTCAAGAACCTGACCGTTTCCTACAACATCCCGTCAAAGATCACCAGAAAGGTTGACATCGCCGGCGCGTCCGTCAACTTCACCGCCGAGAACCTCTTCACGCTGACCGCTCTCAAGGGTACGAACCCTCAGCAGAACTTCACCGGCAGCAGCAGCAACACCTTCACGACAGCGCGTGTGTTCTCATTCGGAATCAACGTAAGACTGTAGTTAACGATAAATTTTGAACGAAATGAAAAATATAATCAAAATATCACTTATGCTCCTGTCAGGCGCTGTCCTCGCGGCTTCGTGTTCGAAGGACTATCTTGAGACCAGCCCTACGAGCAGCACCTCTCCGGCGACCATATTCGAGACCACTGACAACGCCGCCCTTGCGATCAACGGAATCTGCAAGCTTATGACCCGCCAGTACCTGGGTTCCCAGGGTTTCAACGGCGAAGGCACGATAAAGCTCTACACCGGTGAATATCCGGGTGACAACCTTGTCGTGAACCTTCCCGGCTGGTCTACGGTCATCAACGCTTCGTACCACGACAACAAGACCTCCATCTACAACTACTACAACTGGTACTACTACTACTTACTGATTGGCAACGCCAACTCCATTCTCGAGAACATCGACGGCGCTTCCGGACCGGATGCGGAAAAGCAGTTCATCAAGGCTCAGGCGCTTTCTTTCAGGGCCTACAGCTATATGATGCTTCTCCAGTGCTACGGCGTACGTTGGAGCGATTCCAACAACGGCGCTTCAGACGGAGTCGTCCTGCGTGTCGACACCTCGACCGGCGACCTGCCTCTCAGCACAATGGCCGAGTGCTATGCCCAGATCTACGCCGACCTTGACGAGGCCATCAAACTGTACACCGAGTCCGGTCTCTCTCCTGATTCCGACGACAACTACTCTCCAAGCATCTACATGGCCTATGCGACCTACGCCCGCGCCGCTCTGAACAAGCAGGACTACCAGACTGCCGCTTCGATGGCCGAGAAGGCCCGCGCCGACCATCCTCTGATGTCTAACACCGAGTACAAGAGCGGATTCAGCACCGTCAACAAGGAATGGATCTGGAGCTGCTACGGAGCCGCTGACGAGACCTTGTACTACTACTCATACTTCGCCTACACGGCGTACAATTCTTCAGCCAGCGCTGTCAAGAACTATCCTAAGTGTATGAGCAAGGAGGTCTATGACAAGATTCCGGACACCGACATCCGCAAGGGAATGTTCCTTGACCCGAAGGACTATGGTTATACCGCTACGACCGGCCAGGGCAAGTCTGATCTGACCAAATATGCCAGGACGCTCTATCCGGATTTGAACGCATCCGCGAAGTCCTACATCTATATGAGCTTCAAGTTCAAGGCTACGGATCTTCCTGGCGTGGGTAATCTGAACAATTTCCGTTCAGCCGAGATGTACCTCATCGAGGCCGAGGCCAACTATTTCCTCGGTAACGAGGCGGCTGCAAGGAATGCTATGAACGCCCTGACGAAGGACAGCGGCCGCGACCCTGAGTACAACTGCACCGCCATGGGTACGGCGCTTCTTGACGAGATCAAGCTCTACAGGCGTATCGAACTCTTCGGAGAGGGCTTCAACTGGTTCGACCTCAAGCGTTGGGGCGACCCTCTTGAGAGAAAGGCTCTCGGCAACGGCGGCAGCTACATTTCCGCCCTCGCGGTCAACTACACCGCATCCGACAGGAACAACTGGACCTGGGTGATTCCTGCCCGCGAGACCGACTACAACAAACTTGTCGACTAACCCGTCCTGTCCGCAGGACAGACATATAGAAATGAGAGAGGCTCTGAAGTCCGACCGGCTTCAGAGCCTTTCTTATATACCGGCGAT
>CAVJKE010000127.1:0-5917 GCA_963649695.1 bacterium | reverse complement strand
TTGAAAGTCTGTTGGAAGACTTTGCGAAGGGCATTGTCCTGCAATAATCAATCCATCCAATCGGCATCCTGCCGGATGAATATGTCTGCATAGAGTGCGGGGAAAGAGGACTCCCGGACAAAAGCCCGGGAAGAACATCATTCCACTCCGATCACGGCCGTCTTGTCGCCGATCCTGACGGTCACAGGCGAGGAAGCGCCTTCGATTGAACGGACGATGACCTGGGCCTTGCCGCTGAACGGCTTGATGGTCATTGACTTGCCGTTCACCGGACGCTCGACTTCCTTGAAGCCGGGATTGCCGTTGCCCCAGCCGAGGAATGTCGCCCCGCTCACCTCCACGTCCAGAGTCTCGCAAGGCGAATCGATGTCGATCACCACAACGTCCTGTCCGTCAGCCTTGAGCGTGTTCTTGGAAAGCGCGAGGACAGTCCCGGAGGCTACGGAAGGATATTCATCGACAGCCGCTTTCCTGCCTTTGATGTAGCCGGTGGCGGTGAAGGATGTGGCGTTGCCGCTGACCTTCCATACGAGGTGTCCGTCCTCAGGCATCTCCTTCTTGCCCAGGCTCTTGCCTCCGGCGCTCAGACGCACCGCGTCGCAGTTTGAATATACCCACACCTCGCCGTTGTACGGGCCGCAGATGTGGACGGTCGGCTCGTCCGTCCAGGCCGCTTTCAGGTAGAAGGCTTCGTCTTTAGGGAAGCAGCAGTAGTCCAGGATGCCGAACTGCGAACCGGTCGCAGGCCAGACCATAGGATTAGGCTCGCCGCGGTAGTCCTGACCGGTCCAGTAGAATAGTCCGCCGGTCCACGGACGCGACTTGTAGAACTTCCAGCCGTGTTCGATGACATTGATCCTGCCGAGAGTGTCGACCCTGTTCAGAGGAGTCATCCAGCCTTCCTCCGGCACAGTCTTGTACTTGCCCCTCGTGCCGGCTCCCGAAGTCTCCTCCGTGCCGACGGCGCAATGGTCCGGGAAGATCTCGTGGAACTCGTCCACCGGGTTCTGCACCACGTAGTTGTAACCGAACACGTCCACGCCCTTCACAAGCTCGTGGCCTCCGGAACTGCCATAGTTCGAAGGCCTTGTCGGGTCGATCGAGCGGACATATTCACTCATCCTGCGGGCTATGCGGGTGCCGGCCTCGATGCCCTCCACGCCCCATTCCTCGTTGCCGACGCTCCATAGGATGACGCAC
This sequence comes from bacterium, assembly GCA_963649695.1. Taxonomy (GTDB): domain Bacteria; phylum Bacteroidota; class Bacteroidia; order Bacteroidales; family UBA932; genus Cryptobacteroides. The sequence continues at coordinate 4,717 of CAVJKE010000127.1, read as the reverse complement.
GGATGGTTCCTGTCCCTCTCGATCATCCGCCGAAGCTGCGTCAGCTGCTCCTCGTTCACTCCGAGCTGGCGGTTCTCGTCGATCACCAGGATGCCCATTTCATCGCAGAGGTCGAGCATCGCGGGGGAGGCGGGGTTGTGCGAGCTGCGTATCGCGTTGAAACCGTACTTCTTGAGCTGCGTCAGGCGGTAGCGCCAAAGCTCCTCCGGCACGGCGACTCCGACTCCGGCGTGGTCAAGGTGCAGGTCGCATCCCGTCAGCTTGACGTGCTTCCCGTTGAGGCGGAAGCCTTCGGTGGCGCTGAACTCAATGTCCCTCAGGCCGTAGCGGGTGCTGTACTCGGCGGAAAGTTTCCCGTCGTAGAAGAGCCTTACCTTGACGGTGTAGAGGTACGGGTCTTCGAGGCTCCAGCGGTGCACCGGCTTCTCAACCTTCTGACCTTCAGCGTCTAAGAATATGACCTCGGAGCGGACTTTCGCCCTGTCGAGGCTGTCGCTCGCAAGCGCGATCTCAAACTTCGGAGTCCCGCCGGTCAGGTCCAATGAATATGGCCGCAGAGCGACCGGTCCTGCTTTGAGAAGCCATACGTTGCGGTAGATGCCGGCCCCTTCGTAGTACCAGCCCTCCTCGGTGGAAGCGTCGCACCGCACGGTAATGACGTTATCCCCGCCGTAGGTGAGGTAAGGGCTGAGGTCGTAAGTCCTTGAGACGTAGCCGCTTCTCTCGTAGCCGAGGTAGAAGCCGTTGCAGAAAACCTCGCTGTCTCTGAATATGCCCTCGAACTCTATCCAGATCTGTTTGCCGTAGTCCTCTGCCGGAATCTTCAGCGTTTTCCTGTACCAGCCCACCGAGTTCTGCGGATAGTTCCAGCCCACGCACTTGTAGCCGTGCGAGTGGCTCGCGTCTTTGCTGTAAGGCAGGTCGACCACCCAGTCGTGCGGCAGGTTGACCTTCTGCCAGCCGCTGTCGTCGAAGGCCGGCATTATCGGTGATTTGCTGTGTCCGGCCGTGCCGGCCTTGCAGAGGTAGGTGAAATATTCAGTGCCGTGGGTGTAGTCCCTTTGCATCGAGGAGGCGTCGCCGAGCGAGAATGTCCAGCCGTTGTTGATTTTCTCGCGGAATCCGTCCGCCCTGAGCGTCAGCGCCGTGATCAGCGCCGCCGCTGCGAGAAGAGCCTTTTTCATATTCATTGAAATCTTAGTGTCATTCATTTTGCAGTCATCAAGTNNTTTTGCAGTCATCAAGTTTTTGCAGTCAGTGCCGACCAAGTTACTAACTTTTTTTGAAAAGACGAAAGTTACTCATTCCATCCTGCATGACGGAATCATTTTCGGCCTTATCCGCTCCCGACACGCTGTCCATCACGCATGACGGCATCGATATCGTCCCGGAACGCTCCCGTTGCGCACGTTGGCTCAGGTGACGGAAGCACCATCGATCGGAACGCTCCCGGTCAGAGGTAGGGCCGTGGCGGATAACCGATTGGTAATCAAGTAAAACAGCAAAGGTCTGGTCGTGATTCCACGACCAGACCTTCGCTTATCGTCCACACTGTCAGCAGTTTATCTGCCACGAGTTTTACCTTCAGTCGGGCTACGACTGACAGATTTGCAGCTGCAGGTCGTGGTGACGGCATTCCGTGCAATTCTGTTTCCTTACCTATCAGTACAGCAGGCCGAACATCCAGAGGGGGATGCGGTTGTGGTGGCCGATTTCGGTGTCGTCAACCGCAAGGAAGCTGTTTTCCACGTCTTTGATCTGCTCGAAGGACTTCTTCCGGCCGCCGACTTCGAAAAGATACTTGCCGTCAACCAGAAAATCACCTTTCGGCGGATACGTCACACTGTGACCGCATTTCAACTGATTGAGGAAGAAAGTCTCCCTTGCCGTCCCTATGTTCACGGACGTTGAATATGCGTACATCAGGTTCGGATTCTCAAGGAATATCTTCTCCGGACGCGACAGTTTGTCCATATGCTTCGGTTTGTCTGAAAGTAAGGCGAGCAGTCCTGCCTTCTCAAGGGCGTAAAGCATTTTCAGCCCCTGGTTCCTGTCGGTCTCGAGTTCGGCGTAAAGACTCGACATATTCGGTGTCTGGGGCACCTGTTCGGCAAGAATCATAAACATCTTTTTCGTCTTGCGGATCGTTGCCTGCCCGACCCCTTCGATCAGCGGGTAATCGTTCTCAAGTATGTGGTTGACAACTTGCTGCAGCCTTATTTCATAGCCTGAAAACACCTTCTTGTAGAACGGGTAATAGCCGTGTTTCAGGTAGTCGCTGAAATGCGTCAGAATCTTAAGTCCGCCTGAAAGTGTCTCCTCCGCAATCCGGACGTGGTTTTCGAGCAGGTCCTCGAGCGTGACGGCCGGAATACCGGTGATGCCCTCGTACGAAAGATATTCCCGGAAAGACATTCCGGCGAGGGTGTAGGGTATCTGTCTGCGCGAGAGGTCGGCCAGACCCTCCTCTATCTTCAGCATCGATGAGCCGGTGTACACTATGCTGAGTCCCGGATAATCATCGTTTATGTTCTTTATCAACGTTTTCCACTGCGGAAAGTAGTGCACCTCGTCCATAAAGATGTGGGTGCCGCCGTGCGTGTAGTGGTATTCAATCAGATCGTTGATTGAATGGGTCGTGAACCAGAGATTGTCAAGGGAAATGTACAGGGCCTTGTCCCTGTCCGGGAAAGCCTCTTTTATGTGCTGGAGAATCAAGGTGGTCTTGCCGGTGCCTTTCGCGCCCTTGATTGCAATCAGGTCGTCCCGCCAGTCAATCTTGTCATAAAGATAGCGTTTGAAGTCCTCAGGAGTGCTTTCCATCCTTCTGTGGTAAATCCTCAATATTTCGTCCAATCCGTCCATAACCCCGAAATTAATACTGTTCAGGTGACAAATATACGAAAATAATGTTTCCAAACACTAAATCCTGGTGGATTTTAGTGTCTGGAAACATTAAATTTAGGGTATTTTTAGTGTTTGGAAACACTAAACGGTCCGGTGATGGAAATTTAGGGTGAGACTCCGATTGTGAGTCGTACTGTGTGATTCTTGCCTGAGTGTTGCTGAAACATTGGTCGGGATTCTGCTGGGTCACTGACCGTGTTATTGCCCGGCGACCGTGTTATTGCCCGGCTTTCTGGTCGTCCAACTGCAGCTGAAGGTCGACCTTAACTAAGAAAGGTTGACACTTTAGAGGTCATCGTCCAACTGCAGCTGAAGGTCGAGGACGTCGAGCCAGCGGCCGAACTTGCGGCCGACCTGGCGGAAGTGCGAGACTTTCCGGAAGCCGAGGGCTTCGTGGAAGGCGACGCTGCGGGAGTTCTCGGCGGTGATGCAGGCGATGAGGGAGTGGAAGCCCCGCTCCCGGCAGGCCTCGATGAGGCTGCGCATCAGTTCTGCCCCGAAGCCCTTGCCGCAGGCCTCCGGCGCGAGATAGACCGTTGTCTCGAGGGTCTTTGAATATGCAGCCCTTTCTTTCCAGAGATGGGCGTAGCAGTAACCGACAACCGAACCGTCATATTCATAGACAAAGTAAGGGAACTCGCTTGAGATGGCTTCGATGCGCTCCAGCATCGAGGTTTCGCTGAGCGGTTCCGTCTCGAAAGAGACTGTCGTCCGGGTGATGTAGCGGTTGTAGATAGCCGTGATGGCAGGCGCGTCTTCCGTCGGCCTGACTGGTCTGATTCCGGTCATATTAAGTCGGGGCTACGGTCTCAGGCCGCTGCCGCCCTGGAGGGTGATGGTCTCGCCGGTCACGTAGTGCGCGTCTTCCGAGGCGAGGAACACGCAGACCCTGCCGATGTCGTCGGCCGGATCGCCGAAACGCCCGAGCGGAATGCCCTGGATCGTCTTCTCGAACAGTTCAGGGTAGTGTTCCTTCCAGTCCTGGAGGCTCTCGGTCATCGCCAGAGGGCAGACCACGTTCACCCTGATTCCGTCAGGACCCCATTCGGCGGCGGCGACCCTTGACAGACCGCGGATGCCTTCCTTGGCCGCGGCGTAGGAGGCCTGGCCGAGTTTGCCGAAGAGACCCGCTCCGGAAGCGAAGTTGATGACCGAACCCTTGCTGGCTTTCAGCGCGGTGTAGCATTCGCGCATATAGAAGAACGCGGCGTAGAGGCCTGAATATATCGCCAGATCGAAGTCTTCCTTGCTGTGTTCGACAAGCTTAAGCCCGGACTTGGAGACCTGGGCGTTGTTGATCAGCGTGTCGATCTTGCCGAAGCGCTCGAGAGCCTTCGCGACGACCATCTTGACGCCGGCCTCGTCTGCTCCGTCCGCCACGATCGGCAGCACGTTGATGCCATATTCATTCTCAAGCCTTTCCTTGGCGTTCAGAAGCCTGGATTCGGTCCTTCCGGTGATCACAAGGTCGGAACCTTCCTTGGCGAACTCGGTGGCGAGGCCGAAGCCTATTCCTTTGCCACCGCCCGTGATGAGGGTGACATTCCCTTCAAGTCTTTTCATATTTCGATCAAAATTTCCCCAGGCGGGCTATCGCCTGCAGAATTGTAAGTCGCTCTACTTAACTTTCGCACATACGAAACTTAAGTGGTGATCGCCCACCGTCCGGCAAGATACGAAGATTTCCGCAAAAAAGAAAGCGGGAGGCCGCCGTGACGGCACCCCGCTTTCGATTCCCGATAAATTAAATGTTTTAAGTTTCGCATGTGCGAAACACCTTATTTCCCGTCACGGCAGTGACGGAGCAAGT
>CAVJKE010000126.1:0-5938 GCA_963649695.1 bacterium | reverse complement strand
AGGGGATTTAGGGGAAGGGTAACGTGAACTGATGTTCATGGCAATACCCTTTGAACGTGAGATAAGGTATTTTGTCACAGGCACTTTGTTACAAGCGAAAGTTAAGTTATGAACATTCTGGATATACGAAACATGTTCCCGGCGCTGGGACTGAAAGTCTACGGCAATCCGCTTGTCTACTTCGACAACGCGGCTTCGGCGCAGCGTACCAGGTCGGTCATCGACACCTGGACCAGGCTGACCGTCGAAGCAAACGCCAACATCCACCGCGCCGTCCATTCGCTCGCCGCGCAGGCGACCGATGAATATGAAAGCACGCGCGACGCTGTAAAGGAATATCTCAACGCAGCCCGAAGGGAGGAGATAATATTCACTTCCGGAACTACGGCTTCCATCAATCTAGTTGCCTTTTCTTTTGGCGAAACCTTTGTCAGTCAAGGAGATGAGATTATTGTTTCTGAAGCTGAGCATCATTCGGACATCGTGCCTTGGCAGATGCTTTGCCAGAGGAAAGGAGCCGTGCTGAAAGTCTTGAAGGTTGATGACGAAGGTCATCTCGATCTTGAAGAACTTAAAGGTCTTCTTTCTGACCGGACAAAACTGGTCGCCGTCACCCAGATTTCAAATGTTCTCGGCATAGTCAATCCGGTTAAGGAAATCGTAAAGATTTGTCATTCAAAGAATTGCCCTGTTCTTATCGATGGTGCGCAGGGTTTTGTGCACGAAGGGATCGATGTACAGGATGTCGACTGTGACTTCTATGCTTTTTCGGGCCACAAGATTTATGCGGCCACAGGCACTGGAGTCCTTTACGGGAAGAAGAAATGGCTTGATGAGATGGTGCCTTACCAGGGCGGGGGAGAGATGATCGCGACGGTGAAGTTTTCCGGCACGACTTACGCTCCGCTCCCTGAAAAATTCGAGGCCGGAACCCAGAATTTCAATTCTGTCCCGACTCTGAAACCTGCCATCGAAGCGGCAAGATTGATGAACGATGAGGAATCCGTCAATTATCAGAAGGGGGTCTATGACTATCTCTTCGATGCTTTGACCGGCAATCCTCGGGTGCATCTTTACGGTGTTCCACGTGGAACGGAGAAAAAAATCCCGCTCTTCTCGTTCAGTGTCGAGGGGGCGCACCACGAGGATCTGGCTCTCATACTTGACAAGATGGGAGTGGCTGTACGCTCGGGCCAGATGTGCGCCGAGCCGCTGATGGACAGATTCGGCGTGACCGGAATGCTGAGGGCTTCCCTCGCTCCGTACAACACGATGGAGGAAGCTGAATATTTCATAAAGTCGCTTGACAGGGCGATAGCGATGCTTGTTTAGGATATTTTCTATTATGACACTTCAGGAAGCTAAACAGTCTGTGATCGACGATTTCTCGATGTATGATGAATGGCTCGACAAATACGAGTATCTCATCGACTTGGGAAAGAATCTGGAAGCCTATCCGGAATCGGAAAAGACTGAGGATAAATTGATTAAGGGATGCCAGTCGAGAGTATGGCTGGATTGGAGGCTGGAGGACGGAAAACTTTGGTTCAAGGCTGACAGCGACGCCATCATCACCAAAGGGATAATCTCGCTGCTTGTCAGCGTCTATTCCGGCCGGACACCTAAAGAAATCGCAGGGGATGATTTCGGTTTCATAAACCAGATTGGTCTGAAGGAAAATCTTTCTCCTACGAGGGCGAACGGTCTTGTGTCGATGATCGAGACCATCAAGGCCGTGGCGCTGGAGAACAGCTGAACTATTTGCAGCCGGACATCTGAAGAAAAGAGCCGTGCCGTGTGCAAAGGGTAAGATATTCATCACTGATTTTGCAGTAAGCGAAAGTAGAGTGGAAAAATTTTGAAGTAAATATAAATGAGCATATTCAGTAAAAAAGAGGGGTCGAAAGAGATTGCCGCCGAGACGAAGGCGGTGGAATCGCAGGAGGCTGCAGCCGGAGATCCACAGGCGGAGGTGTCGAAGGTGGAGCGGACGGACGAGGTTCTGACGGCAGACGATGTAAAAGAACTCGCCCCGCTGTATGACAATGTCATCCTTGCGCTGAAGCAGGTCTACGACCCTGAGATTCCGGTGAACATCTATGACCTCGGGCTGATCTACGAGCTTGTCATCAACAAGAAGCACGAGGCTTACATCAAGATGACTTTCACCGCACCGAACTGTCCGATGGCGGATATGGTTCTGGATGAGGTGCAGACGAATGTCAAGGACGTGCCTGGCATCACTGCCTGCAATGTAGAGCTGGTCTTCGAGCCGGCCTGGGACCAGTCGATGCTTTCTGACGAGGCCCGCCTGGAACTTGGTCTGGATTCGTTCGACGCTCCTTCCGGAAAGGTCGACCCGGGAGAAGGTCCTGACTACTCCAAGGAGCCAAATTCCTGACGATAACGGACAGCAAATATTGAATATCGAATGGCTTTTGTCAGCATATACTTTTCTCTTGGAAGCAATCTCGGTGACCGTGAGGCGAACATCGAGGAGGCTCTGCGGAGGATGGACGCAGCGTTCGAGGGACATTACCAGGCTCTTTCCCGGCTCATAGAAACCAAACCGATGGGGTTCACAGGCGGCAAATTCCTGAACGCTGTTGTGCTTTACAGAACCTTCAGGCCGGATGTCCCTGCGGCTGAAGCGGCTACGGAAGTTCTTCGGAAGGTTAAGGAAATCGAGCGTTCGATGGGGCGGACGGACGCTCCTGAATATGACAGCGAAGGTGGCCGCGTCTACCATTCCCGCACCATCGACATAGATATTCTTTTCTACGGAGCCGAGCGTGTCGACACCCCGGAACTAACCATCCCGCACAAGGACATAGAGTCGAGGCCGTTCGTGATGATACCGCTTCTCGAAATCGCCAGACCGTCTCTTAAAAACAATTTTCCGGAATATTTCCAGTAAATATTCAAGATAATTATTCAAAATAATTACATTTGCAGTTGTGAATAAAATCTCAACCGCCGCTTTCCCCATTTTTGGCGGCGGATGAGGTAAGTGTATGACATAAACGAACTTCCCCGACAATGGAAAAAAGAGAAAATTTTGTCGGCAGAGCCTCCGTTATCATGGCTTTCGCCGGTTCAGCCATCGGTCTTGGCAACATCTGGAGATTCCCCTATATGGTTGGGGAATATGGTGGCGCCGCATTCATCCTGATCTACATCCTGTGTTCCTTCGTCCTGTCCCTGCCGATTTTCCTTTCGGAATCCATCATAGGACGCAGGTCGCGCTCCAACGCAATCGGAGCGATGAAAAAACTTGCCCCTTCTTCTGGCTGGCAGATTCTTGGCTATGTCTCTGTCCTCGCCCCGATCGTCATCATTTCCTACTACAGCGTCGTTGGCGGCTGGTCGATCGAGTATTTCCTCAAATCCTTCAGCCTTGATTTCGGCGAATTCATCCCGACGGGATGGAAAGTTCTTGTCTACTACTTGATTTTCCACACATTGTCTTGTGCCATAGTGGCTTGCGGAGTGAAGGACGGCATCGAGCGCTTCAGCAAATTCTCCATCCCGGTGCTGTTTGTCCTCATAGTGTTCATCCTTGTGTATTCAGTGAATATGCCGGGAGCTAAGGCTGGCGTGGACTATCTCCTGAAGCCTGATTTCTCAAGCATAACTCCGAGGACCTTCGCCTATGCGCTCGGGCAGAGTTTCTACTCACTTTCCATCGGCGCAGGAGTCATCCTTACATATTCATCCTATGTCAGCAAGGATGAGAATCTGCTGGTGTCGGGCGCGGGAACGGCTGTCGCCGACCTGATGTTCGCGGTTCTGGCCGGATTCGCGATCATGCCGGCCGTGTTCGCTTCAGACATAGAGCCGAGCGCCGGCCCTGGGCTTATTTTCCAGACCCTGCCTCACGTCTTCTCACAGATCGGCGCTTCTTCACCGGTGTTGAGCGTCGTGATTTCAGCCTTGTTCTTCCTGACGGTGATCATCGCCGCCTTGACTTCGACGGTGTCTCTGGTGGAGGTGGGCGTGGCCTATCTCATCGAGGAATGGAAATTCCGCAGGGGAACGGCCTGCCTGTGCGTGTTCGCCGTAACTTTCGCATTGGGCTTGTTCAGTATATTCAGTGTCAAGGCTTTCGGTGCTTTTGACGCTTGCAGCTCCAACTTCTTCCTCACTCTCGGAGCTTTGCTGGTGGTGCTGTTCGTGGGGTGGAAGATGAAGAAGGAGGATGTCCGCGACGAGATCACGAACGGAGGCAAAAACAACAGGAAGATGTTCCCCGCGCTTTATTTCCTCATCCGCTATGTGGCCCCTCTGGCCGTGCTGACCATCTTCATTTTCAATTTCATCTCGTAAAACCGCCGCCCGCAGGTAAGGGCTGGATGCAGGTTCACCGTCCTCTGGTTCAAACTCATAGTGTGCCGCCGATGATTGTTTCGTGAAAAGTGCTATATTTGTAAGTTTTTACGATACGAATTAAAATTAAAGCGAAATACTATGACACAGGACGAACTGTTCAAAGTGCTGGTGGCACATTGCAAGGAGTACGGGTTCATCTTCCCGTCAAGCGAGATTTACGACGGTCTGGCGGCTGTCTATGACTACGGCCAGATGGGCGTGGAACTCAAGAACAACATCAAGCAGTACTGGTGGAGAGCGATGACGAGGCTGAACGAGAACATCGTCGGCATCGATTCCTGCGTGTTCATGCACCCTAAGACCTGGGTGGCTTCAGGACACGTGGCGGCGTTCAACGACCCGCTCATCGACAACAAGGATTCCAAGAAGAGATACCGCGCCGACAACCTTATCGAGGACTATCTCGGCAAGATCGAGGAGAAGATCGAGAAGGAAGTTGCCAAGGGACGCAAGAAGTTCGGCGAGAACTTCGACGAGGCCAAGTTCCGCGAGACCAATCCTAACGTCCTCCGCGAGAAGGCAAAGTACGACGAGGTGCACAAGCGTTACCTCGCCGCGGAGCAGGCCAACGACCTCAAGGAGTACAAGCAGATCATCCTTGACTGCGGCATCGTGGATCCCATCTCCGGCACCGCCAACTGGACGGACGTGCGTCAGTTCAACCTGATGTTCTCCACCCAGATCAGCAACACCGGCGCAGCGGACGACAAGATCTACCTCCGTCCGGAGACCGCGCAGGGCATATTCATTGAATATCTCAACGTCCAGAAGACTGGCCGTATGAAGATTCCTTTCGGAATCGCGCAGATCGGCAAGGCCTTCAGAAACGAGATCGTCGCAAGGCAGTTCATATTCAGAATGAGGGAGTTCGAGCAGATGGAGATGGAATTCTTCTGCCGTCCTGGCACTGAGATGGAGTGGTTCAAGAAATGGAAGGAGAACCGTATGAAGTGGCACGTCAGCCTTGGTATGGGCGCTGAGAACTACCGTTTCCACGACCACGAGAAACTGGCTCACTACGCCAACGCCGCGACCGACATCGAGTTCAACTTCCCGTTCGGCTTCAAGGAGCTTGAAGGCATACATTCCCGTACTGATTTCGACCTGGGCAACCACCAGAGGCTGTCAGGCAAGAAAATCCAGTACTTCGACCCTGAGACGAACGAGAGCTATGTTCCTTACTGCGTGGAGACTTCCATCGGCGTTGACAGAATGTTCCTCGCCGTGCTGAGCCATTCCTACAAGGTGGAGCAGCTTGAGGGAGGGGAGAGCCGCGTGGTGCTGGGCATTCCTGCTCCGCTGGCTCCTGTCAAGGTGGCCGTGCTTCCTCTTCTCAACAAGGACGGTCTGCCTGAGAAGGCCCAGGAGGTGATGAACGAACTCAAGTTCGATTTCAACTGCCAGTACGACCCGAAGGATTCCATCGGCAAGCGTTACCGCCGTCAGGATGCCATCGGCACTCCGTTCTGCGTGACCATCGACCACGACACCCTGAACGACAACTGCGTGACCATCCGCGAGCGTGACACGATGGCGCAGAAGAGAGTTC
>CAVJKE010000125.1:0-5969 GCA_963649695.1 bacterium | reverse complement strand
AGCCTCTACCTTATGAACAAGATCAAGGTCGGGGCAGGATCGAGGATGGGCAACACGGAGATCGAGGACGCGGAGGCCACGATCTTCGGCACGAACGCCTTCGACTACGTCAACTACGAACTGACAGGGGACGAGGAGCCTTACCGCCTGAAATTCAACTGCAAGAGAGGTCCGGTCTGCCAGCTTGGACTCGGCGGCCGCTTCGACACCGAGGAGATCGTGTCCGTGCTTGTGAACATCGGACTCGGAGTCCACAAGCTCCAGGGTTCGTCACTGGATTTCACGGGCAAGGTCGGCACCAACCCCAAAGGAGAGCTGACATATTCCTACATCTCCCAGAACGGTCTGTCCTTCAATGCGATGGCCGGAGTGAGATACACCGACAGGAATTCCTTCAGCATCGGATCCAATAAGTTCAGGATCAATTTCTTCGACATGCGCAACGAGATCTACCTCTCCAACATCAGATGGTCGAAGTTCTACCTGAAGACCGGACTGCGGAACGACTACTACAAGATCAGTTCGCTGATGGCCGAGCAGGTGATCGGCGACTACGATGTGAACCAGCTTTCCAACGACTACATCACCTTCTTCGTGGACGCGCGCAAGGATTCGTTCGACAACGCCTACATCCCGACCAAGGGCCGCTCGGTCGGCATCTCCTACGACTGGGTCTTCGGCGGCGGGCCTAACAGTTTCAACAACTTCCACGCTGTCCAGTTCGACGCGAGGAGCGTGGTCGGCGGCGACAGGTTCGCCTTCATCCCTTCGGTGAACATCCGTTACCTGATCGGCGACGAGGTGCCGGTGCCGTTCACCAACACAATGGGCGGAAGCATGGCGGGGCGCTACCTTGACCAGCAGATCCCGTTCATAGGCATCAACAACGCGGCCGCGATGGAGAAGATCCTCGGCGTGTTCAGGGGCGATTTAAGAGCCAGGCTGTTCAAGAACAACTACCTGTCGTTCATAGCCAACTACGCGGTGTCCTGCGATGAGCTGAGCGCCTTCAAGAGCTGGCCGGCCGAGACGACTGACTACCTCGGCGCAGGAATGCAGTACACCTACAACTCGATTGTGGGACCGTTCAGCGCCAACATCCACTGGTCGAACTACACCAAAAAGGTGGGCTTCTACTTCAGCATCGGCTTTGACTTCTGACGCACAGCGTCGGAGGAGGCAGAAATGATGGATGAATATCAAGGGAAGAATAGTCATAATATTCAGAGAACGATGGAAGAATATTCAAAAGTGCTTGACAGGCTGCAGGCGCAGTGCGTGAAGAGGGAGTACTGCCGCACCGACATATTCAAAAAGGCTCTCACCGCGCTGGAAGGCGACAGGGAGAGTGCGTCGAAGGTGGTGGAAGCCCTTGTGGCGGAGAAGTTTGTGGACGACGCGAGGTACGCCGCCGCCTTCGCCAGGGAGAAGTCCCGCCTGACGGGATGGGGGCCCGCGAAGATCACCTACGCGCTCACCGTCAAGGGCATAGAGAAGCAGGTCATAAAGGACGCGCTCGGCGAGGTCGACCCTGACGAGGCCCTCCGCAGGATGAAGAGCGTGCTGCAGGCGAAGTACAAGGTGCTTCAAGGTGACCCGCAGGAAAAGTTCAAGCTCATCCGCTTCGGCCTCACAAGGGGGTATGAATATGAAAACTTAGCCCCCGTCGTGGATGAGATTTTGAAGAAGAATGATTAAATTCGCGGCTTCAGGACTTATTCAGGCATAGCCCGGAGTCCCGCATTGACCGAACTTTATTTTTTCAAGAATATGAAAGCAATCGTAAAGACCGACTTCAATCTGCCAGGACAGGTGGACAAATATGTCGGCAAGGTCCGCGATGTCTATGACATCGACGGCAAGTATCTCGTGATGGTGGTTTCAGACAGAATCTCCGCGTTCGACGTGGTCCTGCCGGAAGGTATTCCTTACAAAGGCCAGGTCCTCAACAAGATCGCGGCGAAGTTCCTCGACGCCACGGCCGACATCATCCCTAACTGGAAGGTCGCCGTTCCGGACGCTTCAGTGACAGTGGGCCACAAGTGCGAGCCGTTCAAGGTCGAGATGGTCATCCGCGGCTACCTCGCCGGACACGCCTGGAGGGAGTACAAGGCCGGCAAGAGGACTCTTTGCGGAGAGCCGATGCCGGAGGGCATGGTCGAGAACCAGAAGTTCCCGGAGCCGCTCATCACTCCGGCCTCCAAAGCCGCCGAAGGCCACGACGAGGACATCTCCAAAGAGGAGATCATCGCCCAGGGTCTTGTAGGCCGCGAGGATTACGAGAAGATCGAGGCCTACACCAGAGCCCTGTTCAAGCGCGGCGAGGAGATCGCAGCCAAGCACGGACTCATCCTTGTGGACACGAAGTACGAATTCGGCAAGAAAGACGGCCGGATCTACCTTATGGACGAGATCCACACTCCGGACTCTTCCCGTTATTTCTACGCCGACGGCTACGAGGAGAGACTCGCAAAAGGTGAGCACCAGAAGCAGCTTTCGAAGGAGTTCGTCCGCGAGTGGCTGATGGCCAACGGATTCCAGGGCCAGGAGGGGCAGAAAGTCCCTGAGATGACACCTGAGGTCGTGGCCGGCATCTCAGACCGCTACATCGAACTTTACGAACACATCACCGGCGAGAAGTTCGAGAAGACAGAGTACACCGCCGATTCCATCGAGGCCAATGTGAAGGCCTGCCTGGAAGGCTTGAAATAAGGCGGAAGTTCCGCAGGGTCCGGAGGAAGCCGTTCCGTCCGGATGTTCTGACACCCCTTGCGAATGGACGGGCTGAAGCGGATCTACGCGCGCAACTGCGAGGTAAGAAGGATTGAAAGGAAGGTCTCCGGACCGTTCTTTCAATCCTTTCACCGTCTCGGAGACACCCGCTGCCGCTACACCTACGGCCTTTTCACCTTCAAGGAGCAGGAAGGCATCCCCGCCGGGACACTGGTCGCCGCCGCAGGTTTCTCCGGCCCGAGGAAATGGCTGAAGTCCGGACGCGAGGTCCGTTCCTACGAATGGGTGCGCTACGCCTCGCTTGAGGGTCTCGGAGTGGACGGAGGGATGGGGAAACTGCTGAAAGCGTTCATCGCGGAGGTCGGGCCGGACGATGTGATGAGCTACGCCGACGCCTCCTGGTCGGACGGCGACGTGTACCGCAAGCTGGGCTTCACGGAAGAGGAGCCGAAAATTTTTCCGGACGGCGGCAGAAGTCTCAAATTCCGGCTCAAGCTCACGGAATATTAGGATCTCTTTTACTATCTTTGCGTATATACAGAAACAAAGCAGATTCAACGCATAACGGCAGACGATGGAAGGCAGCGGACAGATTTCGGAGAACAGCAAGAGGATCGCGAGGAACACTCTCGCCCTGTACTTCCGCATGTTCGTGCTGATGCTCATCGGCCTGTTCACGGCCAGGGTCGTGCTGAACTCTCTCGGAGTCGAGGACAAGGGAGTCTACGAAACCGTCGGAGGTTTCGTGTCGATGATGGCGATCATCACCAGTTCCCTTTCTACGGCCATAAGCCGGTTCCTGACCGTGGAGATCGGACGTTCCAACCAGGAAAATCTGCGCAAGGTCTTCTCCACGGCCGTGGCCATAATGCTGCTTGTCGCCCTCATTGTGATTCTGGTCGCCGAGCCGCTTGGAATGTGGTACATAGGCTCTGTGATGCAGCTCCCGGACGGACGTACCGGCGCGGCCCTGATCCTCTTCCAGTTCAGTCTCGCCACCTTTGTCATCAATCTTGTCAGCGTGCCGTTCAACGCGGCGATCATCGCCCACGAGAGAATGTCAGCATTCGCCGTGATAGGCGTTGTGGAGGGCGCTCTGAAACTTGCCGTGGCCCTGCTTCTGCTGCTGACTCCTTTCGACAAGCTCATCACCTACGGAGCGTTGATGTGCTGCGTGGCCTTGATAGCAAGGATGATGTATGCGATGTACTGCCGTCACTTCTTTGAGGAAAGCAGGGTCAGACCGTCGTTCGACAAAACACTTTTCAAGGCGATGTCCGGCTTCGCCGGCTGGAACGGCCTGTCCTACGGAGTGTACCTTGTCAACACCCAGGGCGTCACCCTTCTTGTCAACTATTTCTTCGGAGTGGTCTTCAACACGATGCGGGGCATCGCCCTCAACGTGGAGACAATGGTCAAGCAGTTCATCACCAATGTACTGACGGCGATGAACCCTCAGATCACCAAATCCTTCGCCAAAGGGGACTATGAATATGCTTTCTCACTTGCCTGCAAGGGATCCAAGTACTCCGTCCTGATTGTCTTCCTGCTGGGAGTCCCGTTCCTGTTCGAGGCCGAGATTCTTCTCAGGCTATGGCTCGGCGACATCGTACCTGAAGGCACGGCGCTCTTCACGAGGCTCGCCCTGGCCGGACTCTGCCTGGACCTGCTGATGAATCCATTCTCCACCATCATCCAGGCTTCCGGCGACATAAAGCGCTTTTACATAGTGATTTCCTCCATCACGTTCCTGATCTTCCCTCTGACCTGGGTTCTCTTCAAGGCTAGCGCTCCGGCATATTCCTGCTACCTGGTCTTCATCGGGGTCTACCTGGTCGGAGATGTGGTGAAGCTGGGACTTTCCCACCGCCAGGTGGGCTTCCCGCTGAAAATGTTCGCAAGTGAAGTCCTTCTGAAAGTGCTCCCGGTGGCGGCGCTTACGCTCGCTGTGACTTTTCCCGTCTGGAAACTGATGGACGCTGGATTATGGCGCCTTCTCGCTGTTCTTGTCGCAGGAACGGCCTCGACTCTCCTGGGCACCTATTTCTTTGCTTTGACCCGTGGAGAAAGAAATTATGTCAACTCAAAACTGCACATTGGAAATGTCAAGGATCAGTAAGAAACTGTATTGGATCTACAGGAGGTTTATGCTGAGATTTTCCCCGACCAGCATCGTCGACCTGGAGTGGAAAAAGTGGAAAGGCTATACTGTGGACTGGAAAAATCCGAGGGATATAAATGAGAAGATCCAGTGGCTGATGCACAAGTCAGACACTTCGATGTGGTCCGTCTGCGCTGACAAGTACAGGGCGCGGGAATATGTCAAGTCAAAAGGGCTGGAGGACATCCTTGTGCCTCTGCTCGGGGTTTGGGACAAAGCGGAAGATATTGATTTTAAATCGCTTCCCGATAAGTTTGCCATCAAGTGCAACCACGACAGCGGCTCCTGCCACATCGTGGACAAGTCCAGCCCGGACTATGATCCGGAGGCGATACGGAAGGATTTGAGCAGCCACCTCAAGGTGAAGTACGGCTATGTCCACGGGGAGATGTTCTACAACGCCATCCCTCCCTGCATTATAGCCGAGCCGATGCTGGAGGCTTCTCCGGGCCATATCTCGATGACAGATTACAAAGTCTGGTGCTTCGACGGAAAGCCCTATGCCATCTGGGCCTGCAGGGACAGGAGCAAAGGCTGCGTCTATGTCAATCTTTACGACCTGGATTGGAATCTGAGAGCGGAAGCTTCCATATTCACAGATCATTACCGCGACGGTGAGGGACGGTTTGAGAGGCCTGCGTCGCTGGACAGGATGCTCTCAGCGGCAGCCACTCTGTCAGAAGGCTTCCCTGAAGTCAGGGTGGATTTCTATGACGCCGGCGGCAAGTTGTACTTCGGTGAACTTACCTTCTCTTCGTCCTGCGGAAAAATGGATTTCTACACGCAGGAGTTCCTCCAAGAACTCGGAGAGCAGTGCGTGCTTCCCGGCTCAGTAAATGATTGACAACACCATACCCGTCAGCGATTTATGAATAAGATAGCAATATATACCGCTCTTGTGGGGAATTATGATGCCTTGCTGCAGCCAGT
This sequence comes from bacterium, assembly GCA_963649695.1. Classification (GTDB taxonomy): domain Bacteria; phylum Bacteroidota; class Bacteroidia; order Bacteroidales; family UBA932; genus Cryptobacteroides. The sequence goes on along the minus strand of CAVJKE010000125.1, from coordinate 145 downwards.
CGTGATTGACCCCGGTTTCGACTATATCTGCTTTTCGGACTGCATTAAAGGCCCCGAAGTCGGAGTGTGGGAAATCCGTCCCATTCCTTTCACGTCTCCGAACAGTACCAGAGTGGCGCGCTTCCCGAAACTCCAGCCGCACGCC
>CAVJKE010000124.1:0-5999 GCA_963649695.1 bacterium | reverse complement strand
CGTGGGATAAGGTATTTTATCACAGGCATTTTGCCACTTGCGAAAGTTGAGTAAATTGATTATTTCATGCGATACACTTCAGACGTGTGATAAGGTGCATTTGCAGTATGCATTTAATTTATATCGATAGTTGAGTTATGAAATACGTATCTGCTGATGAGGCTGTAAAACTCATAAAATCAGGTGATTCCGTCTTTTTCCAGGGAAGCACCACCGTCCCGGTCATCATCCAGGCCGCGCTTGCCCGCAGAGCCTCGGAACTGCGTGACGTGAAGATTCTTTCAGGGTTCAACGTGACGAAAGGTCCCGCTCCGTTCTGCAAGCCGGAGTACAAGGACGCGTTCTTTGTGAACAGCCTTTTCCTCTGCGCCGACCAGAGACAGTATGTCGCCGACGGCTACGGCAGCCTTATTCCAGGATTCCTCGGTGAACTTCCGTCGCTGCTGCGCCGTGGCGAGATCCCTGTGGACGTGGCGTGCATCAACTGCTCGCTTCCGGACGAGAACGGCTTCTGCAGCTACAACATAGCCGCCGACCTCTCGCAGCCGGCCGTGGAGTCGGCCAGGATTGTGATCGCGCAGGTCAACAAGAGCATCCCTTACCTTTACGGGACGGGCCTGATCCACGAATCCGCCATCACCGCCGCAATCGAATGCGACGACCCTCCTGTGGATATGCAGTTCGGCCCTCCGACCCCTGTCGAGTCGGCCATCGGCTCGTACATAGCCGCTGAAATCCCTGACGGGGCCACCCTGCAGATCGGGGTCGGCGGAATCCCGAACGCCGTGCTGAGCGGCCTGAAGGACCACAGACATCTCGGACTGCACACCGAGGCTATGACCGACGGGGTGTTCCAGCTGATGCGCGACGGAGTGATAGACAATTCTCTGAAGAAGGTGGAACCCGGCCGGGCGGTGGCCTGCCTGGCTCTCGGCTCTCGGCAGATGTACGAGTACCTTGACCACAACAAGGACGCTGTCTTCCACGATGTGGCCTGGACGAACGACCCTCAGCGTGTCCGCCAGAATCCCAAGGCGATGGCCATCAATTCGGCGATAGAGATCGACCTGACCGGCCAGGTCTGCGCCGACAGCATCGGCGACCTGATCTTCTCGAGCGTGGGCGGCCAGCACGACTTTATGTACGGCGCCGCGCTCTCCGATGGTGGCAAGACCTTCATCGCGATGCCGTCCCGCACCTCCAAGGGCCGCGGCAAGATCGTGGCCCATCTCGCTCCGGGAGCGGGAGTCGTCACGACCCGTTTCCAGACGCAGTATGTTGTCACTGAATATGGTTGTGTGTATCTCCGCAACAAGAACCTGATCGACAGGGCGAAGGCTCTCATCTCCATAGCCCACCCGGACGACCGCGAGGCCCTCGACCGTGCCGCCCGCGAGCGTTTCGGCTACCGTTACACTCTGGAGAGGTAGGCGAAGCGGACGAAGAAACTTCCGTAGACTATGTCGGCGGGAAAAGCAAGCCTTGCGCGCTCAAACGTATGGCGCGCTCAAACGCGTGAAAGTTTAACGTGAAGCCTGATCTTAAGTATAATTCCAATGGACCGTACAGCCGGGCTGCAGTCAGCCGGAGATCAGTCAAAACTATTGTGGCAGGACGGTCCTGTTCTTCCGCTCTATCTCGATGCCGGAGAGGATGGTCTTTCCTGCCTCGGGAACGAATGAGATGACCACACCTTTTCCTTCTCTTGAATGGACATCGAACGTGATTGTCACCGCGGTCAGATGGCCATAATCTCCTGCAAGGTCCAGATGCGGAACGACCTCCTCCGAGTTGGCGAGAATGGAGAACACCCGCTTGCCGGCCTTCACCTCGACCGGAGTCTCGGAAGACAGATTGTAGACAAGAGACTCTGTGCGTCCCGGTTTGTTGGGCTCGATGAAATGAAGAGTGACCTTGTAGTCACCGTCGGCGACATCGAAGCGGTAGGCTTCTATGCCCTCGCAGAAGGTCTGGAAGAGCGGATTGTCATCGCAATTGAATATGTTGTTGGAAATCCCGACCTTGTGCTGCCTGTCGAATTTTTCCCTCGGTACGCCGCCGACGCGGCCCCAGCCGCCGGGAACATAAAGCCTGTCAGGAATATAGATCATGTCGCTGTCGGACTTGACATAGGACTGGTATGCGCCGACATTGATGGCTATCGTTTTTCCGTCCCATCCGTCAGTCAGCTTTTCAGGTATGACCCGGGCGTTTATGTCGAGTCCAGCGGTCATTCCCCGCTCATCCACGGCAGACAGATGGTTCACTCCATCCTTCAGCGTGACGTCAAAGGATGCCAGACCGTACGAGAAAGCCTTCTTGCCGACTTCTACCCCGTCATTGAACAGGGTGACGGAGCCTCCGTTCCCTATCAGATAGACGGTCTGTCCGCAGCCGTTTCCGGTCAGGACTCTGTTCCTGTAGTCATTGTCAGCGAATTCGAGCAGCGGCGCCGGATTGTAGTTGGCGGCATAGAGTCTTGCGGCGCTTTTTTCCTTCCTGTCAAAGGTCAGCAGACCTTTCTGGTTCACGAATGGAAGGGCGTCGCCTCTTGAAGCCGAACCGAAATCCGCGAAAGCCCAGGCCGTGTGGCCTGCAAGGAAGCCCATTTCCTTGAACTGCTTCAGATAGGACTGGGTGTAGAGCAGGTAGTATTCTTCGGAAAAATCCCATGGCCGGGGCACCTGCGTGTGATTCCTGACATCCGTCCCGGCACCATATTCAGACACTATTATCGGTCTGTCAGGGTACTTCCGGTGCTCTTCTTCAAGATGCCTGGTCAAGTCCTCCAGAGTCTCATAGTACCAGCCGAAGTAAAGATTGTAGCCGACGATGTCCGGTATGTCCGTTATTCCGCAGTCATTATAGCCTTTGTGGTAGTGGATGGCCATGGCCGTGTATCTTTCCGGAGCTTCTTCTTTGGTCACCGCCTGAAGTTCCCGTGCGAGGTCGCAGGTGGAGCCGCTGATTCTTTCCAGGGAGTCTTTCTGGAGTTTGCTGTTGGACAAAGCCTTTATGAGGACTTCGTTCATGTAGCCGTAGACTATGACGGAAGGATGGTTGCAGGTCTGCCGGATGTGCTCCCGCTGCATAGTCAGTGAGTTGTTCCTGAACGCTTCCGACGGGGTGATCATGTTGACGACAGGGATTTCTGACCAAACTAAGAGGCCAAGCTCGTCGCAGGCCCTGTAAACCTCCTGTGCCTGAGGATAATGCGCCAGACGGACAAAGTTGAATCCGAGCGATTTGATCTTCTCGAAATCCTTTCTCTGCTCTCCGTCTGTCATCGCATCGCCCTTCCCGCTGATGTCCTGGTGGCGGCATACTCCGTTGAGGCTGTATTTCTCGCCGTTCAGGTAGAAGCCGTCGCCGTCGAAACTGTACCACCTGACGCCCAAAGGCAGGTCAACCTGGTCGTAGGTCTCTCCTTTGACGGATTTGACCGAGACCCTGACCGTGTACAGGTAAGGGGATTCGGGAGACCAGAGATTCGGTTTCTGTAGGCCGATCCCGGAAAGAAGGAACGGAACTGTTCCTCTCTTCTTGGATTTGATGGCCAGCGACCCGTCGGCTACCACAGTTCCTTTCTGGTCAACCACTTCAGCGGTGACCGTCAGTTTCTCCTTTATGCCGTCCGGCACGCAGACAGAACCGCGTACGGAGATGTCCGCATGCTCTTCCGTGATGTTGAACGAGTCAGCGAACACTCCGTCGGATGCGAGGTCGCCAAGGTCGAAATGGACCGGACCGGCCACGATAAGATGGACATTCCTGTAAATTCCGCCGTAAAAGGTGAAATCCGCGTTCAGCGGCGGAATATCCTCGGAGTGGGAATTGTCCACCCTCACAAGGATGACATTCCGCTCTCCGAACTTCAACTGCGACGAGATGTCATAGGAGAAGGCCGTGTAGCCTCCGGAGTGCGTTCCGAGATGCTGCCCGTTGACATAGAGGTCGGCGACCTGGTTGGCGCCTTCAAACTTTATGACTACCGTTTTCCCCTCCCAGTCTTTGTCGGCGGTGAAATCACGCCTGTACCAGCATTCTCCCCGGTAGTAGCCCGGAGTGTCATCGAAAGCGTCTTCCGCGTTCCAGGTGTGGGGCAGATTGATCCTCTGCCATTCGTCCGTTCCGCTGTTAGTCAGCGCCCCGTGATGGAAGAGCCAGCCGGAATTGATGATGACATCCGTTCTCGTTCCAAGGCACACTGTGCAGGTCAGGCACGACACAAGCACGGCTGCCAGGATATTCTTGAATATGGCCATGGTTTGTCCGTCTTTTCTTCTCTTTGTCAGTTCTTTGTGAAGCCGATTTTGTCCAGACCTTCCTGTATCTCAGGGCAGCTCATAAAGAGATCCCATAGCAGACCGGTCCTGTAGTTCTCTATCATCGGCACAACTATGCACTGATTGTTGCCAAGATATTTATAAACCGTGCCTTCAGTGTCGCTGTAGGAATCCCACAGGCCCCAAGGCCCCATCTGTGTCGGCACGTCCCAGTAGAAATGCCTCGCCACTGCGAGGGACTTTTCCGGCGTGTAAGGCATCGCGATGATGGCCGCGTCGGCGGTGATCACGCCTACATCGTTCTTCGTGCACATCGCCTGGTAGTCGGAGGAATTGTTGGTGGTGTAGCCGGACGACATCCCCCAGCAGTCTTCCGAATAGCAGGAGAATTTATTAGGATTGTCCTGGCTGCAGTAGGTGTACTGGATGAGGGCGTGGCTTTTGAGGGCTTCGAAATAATCTATTCCGTAAGGATCTTTTATCCCCTTCGGGCAGAATCCCGCGTACGAGAACGCTGTCCAGTACATAGGACCAACTTCATAGGTCCCTTTGTGCTGCCGGACATAGATAGGAATATCATAGCGGGTGGCGTCGTTCACGATGTCTCCGTTCTTGCCCCATCCGGTTTTGTAAACCTCCGGAGCGACAGGGTGGGTAGGGGAGGAGCAGGCAAGGATGTACACGATGTGGGTCTCGTTGAAGCCGGTCATTTCGAGGTGCTTCTGAAATCCGACTGTAGGAGACCAGTGCCAGAGGATGGCTCCGTTCTCGTCCACGAACCAGTCCCATTCCATCGCCTGCCAGAGAGCGTCGATCCGTTCGGCTATCGCTTTCTCGCGGGCGACGGTCTTGTCCATATATTGCCTGACGCAAAGCAGGCCCTGGATGAGGTTGGCGCTTTCGTGGACATCAGCTCCGTTGTCGTCCTCTTTCCCGCCGAAAGGTTTGGTCTTTGCCGTAGAGTCGTAGTACCAGTGAGGGAACATCCCGTGCCACCGGTCGGCTCTCTCCAGGAAGTCAAGCACCTTCTCGAATCTCTTCAGGGCATCGTCCCTGGAGATGAAATGCCTTTCCACCGCGACGATTATGCCCATCAGGCCGAAGCCGCTGGCCCCGACTGTGATGATGTCCGCATCCTTGGACGGGTCATCCCTCCAGTAACGCACTCTCGCCAGTCCGGAATTCGGGCAGCCCCCGCTCCACATATACTGGAAATGCTGGTACTGATAGTAGGTCAGCAGACCTTCGTCATCATTCCTGTCCGTAGGTTTCTGAACCTTCACCACCTCTTCTTCAGGGTCATCGGAAGGCTTCTCTTGCTTCTTGCACCCTGTCGTCGAACAGGGTACAAGAAGCAGAGTAGCCAGAATAAGTGGATAAACGAATCTACTCATCATTATTTCAAGCGGATTTCTCAAGCGGATTATTCAAGCGGAGCTACGTTGTCTTCGTAACCTACATAGCCATAGTTCTGGTTCAGAACGGCAAGCGTGTTGTCGTTGATCGCCGTCTCCGGAATCGGCCAGTAGATGTGGTATGGACTCATCCTGTAGATCTGAAGATTGTTTCCGTTGTTTCCGTAGGAAAGATAGCCGGTCTCACCGGTGGTGATGTCAAAGAAGAGGTTGTTCTTACGGCTCATCCTGTCGTAGAACCAGTTCTTTGTGCCGATGTTCTCAAGCGAGTATCCGTCCTGGCCAAGTTTCGCCTTGG
>CAVJKE010000123.1:0-6013 GCA_963649695.1 bacterium | reverse complement strand
GATAAGAGGCTGACAACCAACGAAAAGAGCATATGTCTGGTACTGAAATCGCAACCAGATATATGCTCTTTTACCTCATTATCAATGGGTTGTCCGCCACGGCTGACGGGTTCGGCCCGGAAATATTCCCGTCACTTGACATACTTCCCGTCGTCGTTCAGGCGGATGCGCCCGGAGGAGGTGAGGAGGCTGATGCCGGCGGTCATTGACTGGAGAACCTTGTCGCCGAGACGGGCGTAGCCGAAACGCTTGGCAGCCTCGCGGGTGAGGTCGTCGTGGCTCAGCGCACCCTGCTCCTCGATGATCTCCAGGACAGCCGCCCCGACTTCCTGCGGCGCTATGTCCATAGCGTCCCTCGAGTTGCCGGTCCTGTAGAAATCCATCCCATCAGGATTCTGGGAATCTTTCCAGTAGAATTTCCGGTCGCCGTCCTCGGTCGACTTGAACTTGAGTTTCTCGTCGTAGATGTAGGCCAGATGGACCTTCATCCTCTGCCCGACCTGTTGGAAGCCGAAGGCCTGGGCCACGCGTCTGTTCAGCAGACTCAGGCTGACAGGAGCCTCCTTGTCGAGGACGGACTGCACTTTCATCGAAATCTTGTGGTCGAGTCCGCCGTTGTTGAAATCATCGATGTCGGCCTGCATGACAAAACCGTCCTCGGCCTCATAAGGAATCCCGGTAGATGGAACTTCCTCGCTCTCAAGGCTTTCCGGAGCGACATCCTGCTCAAGAGGCTCGGTCTCAACTGGTTCTTCTTCCGCCGGAGAAGGATTCTCTATAGCTTCGACCACTCCGGCGATGACCTTGTCAGGGTCGTTCCACCAGTCCATCGTCCAGATTCTGTGGACATTCCATCCGAGAGACTTGAGCACGCCCGTCTGCACGATCTCTCTGTCTCGGACGGTACGGGTAGCGTCGCTGTTGTAGCCGTCGCAAAGGATTCCGAGAATGTACTTGTCCGGGTTGTCCGGGTCGATGACTCCGATGTCGATCCTGTAGCCTGAGCAGCCGATGTTCGTGCCGACATTGTAGCCTGCCGCGCGGAGGCGGCCGGCGATGGCGAGGACGACATTGTCGTCAGTGTGGGAAGACGAGGCCGTGTTGTACAGAAGAGCGTCCCTGCCTCTTTCTGCATATTCAAGGAAACTCTTGAGGCCCGCCACGCCTTCCGCGTTGGTGCGGGAGAGGTTGATCTGGTCGGAGCGGAGGGTCGAGAAGACCTTCATCTCGTAGCGGGCGCGCGATACGGCGACATTGAGCCTCCGCCATCCGCCGTCGCGGTTAAGCGGGCCGAAGTTGAGCGTGACATTGCCTCTCGAGTCGGGACCGTAGCCAACGGAGAAGAGGATCACATCCCTCTCGTCGCCCTGCACGTTCTCAAGATTCTTTATGAATATCTCCTCTCCGCATTCCCGAGCGGCGTTCTCAAGCGCAGGATTCGCTTTGAACAGGTCGCCGAGCAGGTCTTCTATGAGCGACTGCTGGTTGGTGTTGAAGGTGATGACACCGATGCTGCGACCTTTCCTGGCAGGATCGGAGAGCCGTTCCTTGATCTCTTCGATGATGGCCTGCGCCTCGGCCCGGTTCTGCCTCGAACCGCCTTTCTCGTAGATTCCGTCAGGAACATACTGGTACAGGAGTTTCGTCTTGAGGTCGTCAGGGGATGGGAATGTCAGCAGTCTGCCCCCGTAGTACTTGGTGTTGCTGAAGGCGATCAGGCTTTCGTGGCGGCTGCGGTAGTGCCATTTGAGGTACATCGACGGAAGACTCAGCGCAAGGCAGTCGTCAAGGATGCTCTCGAGGTCCTCGATGGCGGCGTTATCCTCATCGAAGTTGTTGATGGCGAAGAAGTTGGTCGGCGGCATCTGGTTAGGGTCGCCGGCCACGATGACCGACTTGCCCCTTGCTATCGTCCCGACGGCCTCGCTTGTAGGCATCTGCGAGGCCTCGTCGAAGATGACAAGGTCGAACTTGAACCCGCCGGCGTCAAGGTACTGGGCCACCGAGAGCGGACTCATCAGCATGCAAGGGAAGATTCTCGGGAGGATGTCCTGGATCTTGTCGAAAAGGCTTCTGAGCGACGTGCCGCGGCAGTTGTTGCGGATGTTCTTCTGAAGGATGCCGACCGAGGACCCGTTCGACGCCTCTCTCTGGAGGGCTGGAAGGTTCGAGGCGGCCTTGGCGTAGAGTTCCTTCCTGGTCAGGTCCTCGAACCGTCCGCACAGTTTGCGGAACCTGCGGATCTTCTCCTCGAACATCACTCCGTTGAATTCCTCAAGGACAGGTTCCTGTGAGATGATGTACTCAGCGTAGGTCTTGTAGATGCCTTTCCAGAGCGCCGAGATCGACTCCTCGGCCTTCAAACCGCCGTTCTCCACGGCTTCCGCAAGGCTTCCGAGACCGAGCGCGGCGATGTTGGCCTTCTCCCTGTTGTAGACAGCCCATCCGCGCAGTTTCCCGATGTTGTCCATCCACTTGCGTACGGTCCCGGCCACAAGGTCCGCCCAGCCGGCTGACTCTCCGTCCGGCAGTTCCGCCTCAAGGTCTGCCAGCAGAGCCGCCGACCCGGCCTTGAAAGCCTCGAAGGCCTCGATGAACTCGTCGAGGACGTGGCCTTCATATTTCCTGAAAGTGGCGTGGCCGTCTTTGACCGCCTCCGCGATCTTGGCCTTGTGGGCGGCGACGGTCTGCCTGTCCCTTCCGAAGAGGGCGATCAGGTCGTTGTCTATGGCTCTGGCCGCCGCTATTCCTTCGCAGGCGTTGTCCCAGTCTTCGTCCCTCTGGCCGAAATCTGTCCCGAACATTTTCTGCAGTTCGGCGGTCTTCAGCGCCTTGGCACTCTTTCCGTAAGCGGCCAGAAGGTCGATGTCGGCCTGGAGATTTTCCTTTTCAGGCCGTCTGCCGCCGTTGGCATAGACGGCGAGTTTTCTGCGAAGGGCGTTAAGGGCGAAGAGCCGGCCTATGGCACCTTTGGCCATCGCGGCTTCATATTCATTTATGAAAGTCTCGGCCGGGACGGCGAGTATGCGCGGTGAATATGTCTTGCGGATCCGCCCGGCGAGGTCTTCACATCTGTGGCCCTCCCGGACGGCGTTCTCAAGGGTGGCGAGTCCGTCCTCGCCGAGGCCGAGCAGGGCGGGGGTGACTGAACCGGACTCCATCAGTGTCACGGCGAGATTCCGGAAAGCCTCCACCTGGGTCTTCGTGAGCGTCGCGGCGTCTTCCGAGAACAGGATTCTGTAGCTTTCTTTAAGCGACTTGCACATCCTTTCCGTCTGAAGGGAGGAGAGAGCCGCGGCCAGGTCGCCGGAAGGGATCCTTGTGGCCTTGACACCGGAGAGTGGATGGCCCGCAGGCCCGCCGCAGACCGAGCAGGCGGTGATGTACTGGGACATCGCGTCCTCGATCCTTGTGATGTCGTCTTTGCTCAGCGTCAGAAGCCAGTCGAGTGTCGGCTTGAACGGCTCGCCGCCGTCAGCATAGGAGCAGTAGCGGGACAGGCAGTCGTAGAGCGACACTCCGAGTGGGTAAGGCTTGTGAAGCGTGTCAAGGTAGGTCTTTATCTCGAGCCTCAGGTTCTTGATCCTGTCCGCCTCACTGCCGAACTGCTCGCTCGAGGCTTTCTTCGTGACTTCCACCACACGTCTGAACTGCTCCATCACCGCCGATTTCTTCGCTTTGTTGGAGTGGAGCTCAAGGCAGAACGGGGCGAGCCCGATTTCTTCCAGACGTTTCTGCACTACTTCCAGGGCGGCCATCTTCTCTGCCACGAAAAGCACTTTCTTGCCCTGGTAGATGGCGTTGGCGATTATGTTGGTGATTGACTGGCTTTTGCCTGTGCCAGGAGGCCCGTGCAGGATGAAGCTTTTGCCGCTCATCGCCGCTTCGATGGCCTCCACCTGGGATGAATCCGCCCCGATCGGCAGCATTATCTCGCCCGGGGCTACCGCGGCGTCAAGGTCTTCGCCCGTCTGGACATCCTTGTTGACCTCGCTGTCCACCACTCCGGTCAAAAGACTGCCCACCAGAGGGTTGCTCTTCATCACCTCCGCATTGCTGTGGATGTCGTTCCACATCACGAACTTGTTGAAGGAGAAGTTCCCCAGCATCGCCGTCTCTTCGAGGTCCCAGCCTTTGTATTCCATTATGCATCGCCTGATGATGCTGAACACCTCGCAAAGGTCCACGCCTTTGCTGTCCTTCGGGAGAGGGTTGAGTCCCGGAATCTCCATCTGGAAGAACTGGCGCAGCATCTCCTGCAGCGTAATGTTGAACATAGTGTCCTCGTCACGGCCTCTGATGTTGTAGCCGCTCAAGGCGCTCCGTCTTGTGATCTCGACCGGGACCAGCAGCAGAGGAGCGTAGCGCGGAGTTTTAGGATTGTCCGGCTCGTACCATTTCAATGTGCCGAGAGTCAGGAAGAGGGTGTTGGCTCCGTTCTCCTCCATCGCCGTCCTTGCGTTGCGGTAGAGGGTGGTCAGCCTGCCCTGGAGTTCCGTCTCAGGTAGGAAGGTCCTGAGCCTCTTGTTGCCAAGGTCGGAGCTGACCGAGGCGTAGTGGAAGTCGCCCGGGGCCAGCGAACGGTGGCGGGCGTAGTCCGTGCTTTCAGTCCCGGCCGGAACTCCGCTGATGTTCAGCGGCTCCTTGCCGGCGAGCAGGTCTTCGACCTTGTCAAGGTCCACGGCCATTATCTGGACATAGCCGCCTCTGCGAGGGATGCTGAGCAGGTTGTTCTTCATACTCAGGTCCAGCAGCTTGCGCTCCCAGATGGTCTGCTTGTCCACCAGAGGCCTGGCGAATGGGTCTATCTGCCGTGGCTCGCCGTTGATGCCCGAAGGCGGGCCTGGCTGCGTCGGGACGGTGCTTTCCCAGTCCGGATCGATGGATCCGTTTTTCATAAGCGGCAACGGGCGGATGTGTTCCTCGCGGCCTTTCTTGATGTCGAGGAAGAAACCGAAGTTCTTGGCATCGTCGTGGACGTGCGCCTCTCCCTTGACGACGGCTTCGTCGAAAGACAGTCTGTCGCCTTCCGTCATACCTGTGGTCTCTACAAGCAGCACTTCGTTGATGCCGGCCGCAAGGCGTTTCGACAGAAGGGTGCAGTCGTCGTTGACGCAGTCGGCGAAGGTGCTGTCGACCAGCCAGCCTCCGGCGTAAGCGTGCTTGCGGTTCAGCACCAGCAGCGGATGGATGCCTGCCGCCTCGAGGCAGCCTGCGTAGAGCAGGGCGATGTCGAGGCAGGTGGCGAGCCTGTCACTGAATATCCTGCCGGCCAGTCTGATCCGCTGCCCGCTGTCCTCGAAGTTTGCCGGTGGGTTGCTGTAGGATATTCCTTGCTCGGCGAGGGCCTGGTAGATGGCTCCCATCTGGAACTTCACTCTTTCCGGCCGGCCTGACTGATAGCCCTCAAGGGAGGCTTCGCCGGTCCAGTCTTCAAGAATCTTCGAGGCCCGTTTGAGGATGGACGCTATGGCCGGGTGGTTCGGAGTGACAAAACTCAGGATGAGTTCCGGGTACTTCCCGTCGCCCAGCCACTGGTCGAAGGCCAGAAGGGTCACAGGGTAGGTCTTCCTGCATATTTCCTTTCCTTGGGCCGTGACGATGACATCGAAGCTGCCTTCGATCCTTTCCGTCAGGGACATCAGGACGTCAGTCGAGAAGATGGTCTTGACTGAATATGCGGTGAATGTCTTTCCGGCATCTATGCCGTCAATGTTCAGTCTGCATTCCTTGATGAAGCCGGGGTCAGAGACCAGGCTCACTTCCACGTCCTTCAACGCCGCCGTTCCGGCAGGATTGCTGATCTCGATCCTCTGCAGGAAACTGATGTGGTTCTGCTGCATCGGAAAACTGACAATGGGGGAGTACGTTACCTTGATTTTTATCATTTTCTCTAAACCTTCGTAAGTGACAAAGTGCCTGTGAAAAATACCTTATCTCACGACTGAAGGGCATCGCAAGAAAATATCCTCTTACGTTACCCTTCCCCTAAGTCCCCTTCCTCGGGAAGGGG
>CAVJKE010000122.1:0-6095 GCA_963649695.1 bacterium | reverse complement strand
GGCTCTGTCCTCGGACGACTATGTCAATGACTCCGAGCCTGGCACCCTGGAATTCACGACCCTCCCGGAGACCGAGGATATTCCTCAGATCATCATGTCGCTTGTCGAGACGGGAGCGGACTACGCGACTTTCAATGTGTACGCCGTGGCTGACTTCCGCTACATCTTCTTCGGAGTCCCGACGACCTATTTCAACGCGATGTCGGAGAACGACCTGCGTGACTATTACCTCAAGGCCTTCGTCAATTCCATCGAGTCCGCAGGTTACGACAAGGCCTCCGGAATCAAGCAGTACACCTACTGCGGCACAGCTGCCTACACTGAAAGCCCTCTCTACAGCGAGACCTCCTACAGCATCGTGGCCTTCGGCATCAACACCGACGGCCAGGCGACGACTCCGCTCTACAGGCTTGACACGAAGACCCTCGCCGACGACGCGCCATCCATTCCGGACATCACGGGCGCGGCTTGGTTCAACCAGACCCTCTACCTCGGGACGAACGGCATCTACAACCCGTCGAACTGCTTGTGGGTCAACTGGAAGGGCAGCGGGGTGAAAGAGTTCACCACCTTGATGACCTCCACCCGCTCGTTCAAGCTTTACTTCGACTCTTCGGCAGACCTTTTCAAGGAATATGTCAAAGCGAGGGGCACGAAAACCTCCGACGCTTCATCTCTTGCGAAGGTGAACGGCGAGAAGGGCCTCACCACGAGGTATTCCCTCAGCGCCTCCACCTCCTACACTCTCGGCACAATGGCTGTCAACGAGGCCGGCGACACCACTTTCGTGGTCAACTCGCTTCCGACCAAGTCCAGCGAGAACTACTACGACTGGGCCGGCGTGAGTCTTGGCACAAGCACCTCGCATCCGTCCTCTAGCTCGCTGACAGGTGTGTTCCAGACGGCTTACTACGCTGATGACGAGCCTCTTAACTTCCATCTTAAGAGTCTCCGCTACTATTTCTGCAAACTTAGCGACCTCAGCGGCCTGACGACTTCCGACACCGAGAGGATCGTCAGGGAGAAGGGCACCGACCTGTCGGAATACAACCTCAGCCTTATGAATCTCAGCGGCAGATTCACCCTCTCGTTCGGAGTCGACGGACAGGCTCTGGAAAGCGGCACGAAATACGTTCTGCTGGCGACATTCACGGAAAGGGGAGGGGACACCCTCACACGCTATGCGATAGCGTCGACCACGGGGAAAGCGTCGACGGCGACAAGGTCACGTTCAAAAGACCGGTTCACCGGCCGTCCTGAGTTCGGCGACACCCAGATAGTTGAAACCTACATCCCGCTCGACGGAGAGGAATTTTAAGGAAAGAATATGAATTTCAAACAGATATGTTTTTCGTTAGCTCTGCTTGTCCTGACGGTTCTGTCCGTCGGGGCGCAGGAGAAGCTGACGGTAAGCGGCACGGTGCTTGACTCGAAAGGAGTGCCTGTCATCTCGGCAGGAGTCTTCGTGAAAGGCACGACGAACGGCACCGTGACCGACATCGACGGAAAGTACACACTCTCCGGAGTGCCTTCGGACGCCGTGCTGACCGCTTCCAACCTTGGTTACACCACTTCCGAACAGAATGTTGCCGGAAGGTCGGTGGTGGACTTCACCCTGACCGACGAGGCTATGGTGCTTGACGACGTGATCGTCGTGGCCTACGGAACGGCGAAGAAGGAATCATTCACAGGCTCGGCCAGCGTCGTGAAAGGCGAGGAACTCGGCAAGAGGCCTGTGGGCAACCTCACGAAATCCTTCGAAGGCACCGTGGCCGGCGTGCAGGTCACTTCCGGCGGCGGCCAGCCTGGAGAGGGCGCTTCCATAATGGTCCGCGGAGTGGGTTCCGTGAACGCCTCGTCCACACCTCTCTATGTCGTGGACGGAGTCCCTTATGATGGCGCTATCAGTTCCATCAACCCGGCCGACATCGAGACTATGACGGTCCTGAAGGATGCCTCCGCAGGAGCCCTTTACGGAGCCAGAGGAGCGAACGGTGTGATCGTCATCACCACCAAGAAAGGCGGCAAGGACAAGACCAATGTCAACTACAAAGGCAATTTCGGAATCGCTTCCAGAGCCCTTCCGCGGTACAATCTCGTGGGGATGGATGAATATGTCGAACTGACCTGGGAGAGCCTTTTCAACTCCGTCCGCTACGCCGAATCCGGCGCTATGGACAGTGAAGGGGCCGCGGCCTACGCCTCCTCGCATCTGGCCGAGACCATCGGCGGACTGAAGAATCCGGAGTACTACAACCCGTACAAGAACTACACTTGGTCCACCCTGGTCGACGAGTCGACCGGCAAGGTCAAGTCCGACGCCGTGGCGGCCTGGGACGAGAACTGGATGGACGAGATCAGCGACAACAAGGCTTTCCGCACCGAGCACATCCTTTCGGTGAGCGGCGGTACGGACAAGACCAGCTACCTCTATTCCCTGGGCTACTACAAGGAGAACGGAACGCTTCAGAACACTGATTTCGACCGTTTCACCGCAAGGCTGAGCGGAGACGTGCAGGCCACGGACTGGTTCAAGCTCGGAATGGGGGCGAACCTCGCCCACTCGGTCTCCGACTTCCAGGACGCCAGCGGATCCTCCACCTCGAATGTCTGGTACACGGCTCAGTTCATGGCCCCTGTCTACCCTGTCTATCTCAAGGATATGGACGGCGACGATGTCCTGGACGGCAACGGACAGAGGCAGTATGAATATGGGACCATCGATGACAACGGCTACGCCAACCGTGTGACGGCTCAGGGCTTCAACTCGAAGGCCGAACTGTACAACAACAAGGCTTACTACAAGCGCAACTCCGTGTCCGCCAGAACTTTCGCCAGGTTCGGAACAATCCGTGAGGATTCCCCTCTGTACGGACTGAACCTCACCGTGAACCTCGGCGTGGATTTCACCGACTACGGCCGCACCGGGGTCAACGACAAGTACCACGGCAACGCCAAGGACCAGGGCGGAACTGTCTCCAAGACCAACACGAGGACGATGAGCTACACCCTCAACGAGCTTCTCACCTACAAGAAGGAGTTCGGAGAGCATTCGCTGGACCTCCTCGCCGGCCACGAGTACTATCGCTACAACTACAACTACGCGGCCGCTTCCAAGAGCGGCATCGTGGACGGCATCGATGAACTCGGCTCGGCAGTGACCACTACTGGAAACACTTCATATTCAAATGACTATGCGATCGAGTCAGTGCTGGCCAGAGTGAATTACGGCTACGCTGACAGGTACTATTTCGACGCTTCCTGGCGTATCGACGGGTCATCCCGCTTCTAC
Source organism: bacterium (assembly GCA_963649695.1). Classification (GTDB taxonomy): domain Bacteria; phylum Bacteroidota; class Bacteroidia; order Bacteroidales; family UBA932; genus Cryptobacteroides. The sequence goes on along the minus strand of CAVJKE010000122.1, from coordinate 2,803 downwards.
AAGGACAACCGCTGGGGCAATTTCTGGTCGGTAGGCGCTTCCTGGAGGGTTTCCCAGGAGAACTTCATGGCCGGGACCTCGTCCTGGCTCAGCAACCTCACCGCCAAGGTCTCCTACGGTGTGCAGGGCAACGACAACCTCGGTTCCTACTATGTCTGGCAGGGACTCTTCAGCTACGGCTGGCCTAACGGCACCCGTCCTGGCGCGGTCGCTTCCTCGATCGAGAACAAACTCGTGACCTGGGAGAAGAACGGCAACCTGAACGCCGGCATCGAGGCGAGTCTCTGGGGCGGCAGGCTTTCAGCCACGGTAGAGTACTACAACAGGTACACGAGGGATATGCTTCTGAGCAACCCTCTGGCGATCTCTTCCGGATTCTCGGGCTACGACGACAATGTCGGCTCGATGGTGAACAACGGTCTTGAGGCCACTTTCCGCGGAGTCATATTCGAGAGAAAGAATTTCCATTGGGACGCGACCACTATGTTCTCGCTCAACCGCAACAAGGTGAAGTCGCTGACCTCGTCGCAGGACGTGATAAACTACGGCAACATGGTCATCGAGGTCGGCAAGCCGATCTACACCTTCTACATGTCGAAGTCCGCGGGCGTTTCGCCTGCCACGGGAAAACAGCTCTACTGGGCCTACTACCGTTACGGAGTGGACGAGAGCGGAGCCGTCACGACGGAGAAGTGCGATGAATATGTCACCGACAATGTCGGTCTCGCATCCCTGAGCAAGTACTACTATGGCAGCCGCCAGGCTCTCTGGAGCGGCAGCATCGCTTCCAACTTCGTCATATTCAAGAATTTCGACCTCTCGTTCCTTACCACATATTCAGTGGGAGGCAAGATTCTCGACGCGCTCTACGACGGGGCGATGAACGTGATGTACGCCGGCAACAACTGGCACAAAAACAAACTGAGACGTTGGCGCGAGCCGGGTGACATCACCGATGTCCCTCGGGTCGAGATCGGCGGCAGCTACAACTCCACCGGAGAGTCGCTGATCGACGCTTCCTATTTCGCCGTCAAGAACATAACGGTCGGCTACACGATCCCTTCATCGGTGACAAGCAAGGCGCAGATCAAGTCGTTCAGGGTGTTCTTCACCGCTGACAACCTCGCCCTCTTCAGCCATCTTGACGGTATGGACCCTCAGTACAATTTCGCCGGGACTGTGTCCTACACCTACACGCCTTCAAAGGTGTTCGCCCTCGGTCTGGACATTAATTTCTAAAGGAGACCAGAAAGATGAAAAAGTTTATAATTCTTTGCTTGTCAGTTCTTTGTATCTCGTCCTGCGAACTGGATTTCGCACCTACGGATTCGGGTTCCGGGGACGACCTCCTCAAGAACGCCTCTTCGGCGGTGTCCATCATCGACGGAGTCTACAGCACGATGTGGACGGCGGGCTGGTCGACCGGTGGCAACACCCACCAGTGTTTCGGAATATCCGCCTACAACATCGCGCTTGAGGCGATGGGCGACGATTTCATAATGCAGGGTCAGGGCAACGGCTGGTTCTGGTATGACCACTGCTACAACACGAAAGCCTACTACACCTCGGATTCTTTCCGTTCCTACGATGTGTGGAACGCCAACTACACCTGGATCTCGAACATGAACTATGTCCTCTCGGCTTCGGAGACGATGGCCGGCAGCGAGGAAGACCGGGACTATGTGCTCGGAAGTGCCTACGCCATCAGGGGACTGTGCTACTACAACCTCGCCAACTGGTACGCCAGACCGCCTTACAGCGCTCTCCAGGACAAGTCCCGCTGGCAGGATCCCGGTGTCCCTATCTACACCTCTCCGACCTACAAGGATTTCGTGGGCAACAAGAGGGAGAAGCTTGACGTGGTCTTCGACCAGATCGATTCCGACCTTGACAAGGCCGTCGAACTGCTTGAGAAGGGCTACGGTGCAGCCGTGGCCGGCAACAAATCGCACATCAACCTCTATGTCGCCCTCGGCATAAGGGTCAGGGTGTCGCTTGCCAAGGGTGACTGGAAGCAGGCCCTTGAGGATGCCGAGAGGATCATCGAGTCCGGTGAATACAGCGTCGGCGGGGAGTCTGAACTCTTCGGAGGAATGAACGACATCTCGGCTTCCAACGTGATGTGGGGGGCCGGCATCGAGAACACCGAGCAGGCCGGCGGCTATGCGAGCTTCTTCTCGCATATGGACAACACCGACGGTGCCTACGCGGTCTCCGCTCCGAAACTGATCAGTTCGACTCTTTACAAGCAGATGCTGCCGGGCGACATCCGTCGCAGGTGGTGGGATCCGGATGACGAGGACGCTCCTTATGTTTCGTCCAAGTTCCGTTTCTCCAATGTGGCCGCCTGGCTCGGCGACTACATCTACATGAGAGTCGAGGAGATGTACTTCGACGCGGCCGAGGCCGCTCTCCGTCTCGGGGACAAGGACAAGGCCGTGAAGTACCTCAACGCCGTGATGAGGCAGAGGGTCTCCGGCTACGACGCTTCCTCTCTGTCCGGCACGAACCTCGGTTCGACGACCAATTCCTGGACAGGCTCGCTTCTGGAGGAGATTCTCGTCGAGAAGAGGGTCGAACTTTGGGGAGAGTTCGGTAGGGTTGTGGATGTCCGCCGTCTCGGCCAGGGTATCGACAGAAGCGCCTCGGACGGCTTCGCCGACGAGTGTCTGACAATGATGAGCCGTAACGGTGTGAACCTGACGGATCCGGAGAACTACGATTGGGTGATGACCATCCCGCAGGATGAGATCAACAACAATCCGAACATCAACGAAGAAGATCAGAACCCTCTGTAATTGAT
>CAVJKE010000121.1:0-6122 GCA_963649695.1 bacterium | reverse complement strand
ACGTCAGGCCGTAGTAGAATTTCGGGACATAGCCGAGCACCGAGGAGTACTGCCGCGACTTCGTGGAGTAGACCTGCCCGAGATTCCGGAAGAAGTTGTTGGCGTAGAAAGAGATGGAGGCGATGTCCCCGATCTCTTTCGTCACGCTGAAATTCGCCGAGAAATAAGGCGAGATGTAGTCCTTCTGGTAGTTGAACGTGTAGGTTGTCCTTGCCACAAGGGAGCAGAGATCGCTGTAGAGTGCCTTGTCGTTGTCCTTGGCCCAGATGAGATCCTGGAGGAAAGGCTTGAGGGTCGGGTCCCAGTAACTGGAATAGTACTCGGGATAGGTGACGGTGAGTACCCTCCTGTCCTCGAACGACGGATCCGAAGCCGGGAGGTAGGAAGAGATGTCATCCACGGCGTAAGTCCTTGTGCCTCCGTCAGTCTCGCTGAGGTTTCTTGAATACCGGAGCAGCGTCCCTTCGATCTTCGCGGAAAGAATCATCCTGACCTTGGGAATATGGGTGGTGATGTTCAGGTTCAGCCTGAGCGTCCTGGACTCTGTGCCGTTGCTCGTCCCTTTTCCTCCGACATACCAGCCGATGTACTTGTAAGGAGTGTTGTCCACCATCCTCTGCGAGTACGGCGAGTAAGCCAGAAGGTCCTGGTTGACGGTACGGTAGAAATAGTAGTTACCGTCCAGACGGATGTCGGTGTTGATGGGTTCGATCTTCTTGAAATCGATAACCCACTCAAGTCCGTAACGGTTGACCGGAGTCCCGCAGTTGGCGGCGTACGTCCGGCTGACAAGAGCCTCACGGGTCACACCGGTGACTGTCTGCGGAGAGAGCGCTCCCGTCTTGTCGGTGACGGTCACGACTCCGGAGACCTTGTCCACGCTGTAAATCCTGTCGTCCACCGGAATCGTGCAGGATTCAAGCGCTTTCTGGTCAGTGTAATTATAGGTGAACGGATCGTAGGAATTGTTGGTGGTGAACGCCTTGACGGTCCTGTTCCAGAATCCGGCCAGGGATATTCTTGTACCCGCGAGGTTCACATCCACCCCGATTTCCCCCTGATGGTTCCTCTGCCAGACCAGGTCGGGATTATATTCAATTGTCGTAGGCATCACGTAGTAGGCGTAATAGGCCTTGCCGTCGCTCGCCGTCGGCGGGTTGAAGACCACAAGGTCCCTGTAGCCCGGCTCCGGGTAGAGGATCGAGAACGACGGCTGCTTCACCGCCACGCCCCAGCTCGCGCGGAAGGCGAGGCTTCTGACCACTTTGTCCCTGCGGCCCTTGCCTGAGAACACAGTGTATTTCGCGTTGAAGCGGGGAGACAGGCTTGACACGGTGCCATATTCAGAACCCTTTATGAAGGTGCTTTCGGCCCTGAGGCCGGCGATGAGGTTGAGGTGCGAGTCCTCGCCGGTCGGGATCGAGACGTTGTCCTCCGCGAAAAGGGCGAGATTGTTCATGAACGGAATCCCGCTGTAGTCGTAGGTACGGTAGGAAGGGGCGGTGCCCAGGTCCTCCGAGTACTGCCCTTTGCCGAAGTTTGCGTCGGCGTTCCAGTCCGCTCCCAGCTTGAGCTTGTTGTTGACCCCGCCGAATTTGCGGACCCAGTTGCTCTTCAGTGTCAGCTTGTAGGAGAACGGCTTGTCGTCCAGGAACATAGTGTTGTACCAGTAGCCCGGAGAGATCATTATGGCTGCCGCGTCTGGATTCGAGGAGTAGTCCTCGGCCACATAGTAGCCTTCCTCCTTGCCGTGCAGCGACACGGTGCCGGTGGCGGAGGAGTAGCGGGACCTGGTCTCGCTGAGTTTGTCGGACCTGACCACGGAGCCTTTGAACTCCAGATTTGTGATCCACGGCTTGCTCAGCAGCCAGTTCATCTCGACGCTGCCGCGGAGCATGTTGTCCCTCTGCTTCTCGTAAGTCCCGGTCAGAAGGTCCGGATCGGCCTGCGAGTCAGTGCCTCCGATGTTGCCGGTGAACCCGGCGGTCAGCCGCAGCGGAGCCTCGCTGAATATTCCCGCGTTGAAAAGGTTGGAATAGTTCAGCGAAATCTGCTTCCTGTCGTAAGAGGTGTAGGGAGAGCGGCTGTCTTCCAATGAATATGTGTACTCTACGCTGGCGTTCAGCACTCCGGCCTGGTTGCCGCGTTTTGTCTTCCCGAGGCCGAAACCTTTGCTTACGGAGAACTGCTTCGTCTTCGGATTGGTGGTCATCGTCACCGTGTAAGGGGAGACACCCTTCTTGGTGTTGACCTTGACTATTCCCGCACCGACATCGCCATATTCAACGGAAGGGACTCCGGACACGACTTCAACGGACTCCACGTTGCTGGAGGCTATGTTGTTGACGGAGATTCCGGTCGCGCCCGAGAAACTGGCGTTGTTCGAGAGCCTCACTCCATCGACTTCCACGGCCGTTCCGAAGGAGGCGTTACCCGCCTCGGAGTTGGCTCCGGCCCTGATGTTAAACCTCTGGGTAGAAAGCAGGCTCGGATTCGAGGTCGCTCCCCCAGGCAGCAGTCCGCCGATGTCCGCCAGACTGACCATCTGGACGTGGTCCAGGGCCGTCCTGTCCATCGTGCGGCTGGTCGTGGCGCTGTTCTCGTTCTCCTTGGCGGTGACCACCACGCCCTCGAGCGTGAGGTTGTCCTCGCTGATGAACGCCCTGTAGCCGGTCAGATCCTTTGAAACGATAATCGTTTTCGTGTCCGTCACATAGCCCAGGCAGGACACGCTGATGGTGTTCTTCCCCGCCGGGATGTTCTTGAGGGTGAACCTTCCGCTTGCGTCCGCCACGGCCCACTGCTCGCATTCCTGCATCACCACGGTCGCGAACTCGACCGGTTCCTTGGTCTTCTTGTCAAGGACGGTGCCGGAAATGCTGAACGTCTGGGCGAAGGACATCGTCCAGACCAGAAGCAGGGAAAATATGACGGGCAGTCTGCGCACGGTAATGTCTACCTCTGTCTTATCACGTCGCCGTGGTCCTTGACCACAGCCTCTTTCCATTTGTCGGTGTAGCCCGGCTGGGTGATTCCCTCAGGAGTCCCCTCGTGCCACTGCGAATGCTTGAACGAACCGTCCTCGTTCTGGGCCTTGACATTGCCGTCGATGTACTTCACCAGCAGCAGTTCCTCAAGAGCCACCCAGTTCTCGAACTGGGTCTGGGCGGTGTTCACTGAATATTCAGTCAGCATCTTCCTAACGGAGGCGAACCAGTCCTTGCTCTCAAGTCCTTTCTTCTCGGCCTTCGGAAGGATTTTGTTGTAGGCTTCCATGGCAGCGGCGTCCATCTCGGCGACCTTGCCGGCCATCTGGCCGTTCTCGAAACCGTCGATGGCCTCCTTGACGGTAGGATACATTATGTTGTAGGCCTTGTAGCAGGCGTTGGCTACACGGTTGTTGATCCAGAAAGACGCTGTCGGAGAGTAACTCAACATATTCCCGTTGCCGACCCTGAAGCACTCCGGCACCTTGTCGGTGCAGGTGTAGATAGGGGTGACATAGGAGGTGGCCGCATCGTCGGTGCCGAACCAGATGATGCCGCCGACCACGTCCGGAAGTTCGGCGCGGGACTGTCCCACGAACCAGAAGCCGGTCTGCTGGGTGGCGATGGCCCTCTCGTTGACGTAGTGCCAGCCCTTATAGTCAAAGCCCATCGGCCTCCACCTGTAAGGCAGGGCGTTGCCGCCCGCTCCGATGTCGGTCGTCATGTCAAGAGGGGTGCCCTCGAAATGGTCGCGCATAGCGTCGGCGACCTGCTTCACGGTGATCTTCTTCGCCGGCTTCACGAACAGAGGCATCCTGTGCTTGAGGTTCGCTCCGGTGATGTAGTCGTGGTAGTTGGAGGCCGGTTCCGTGACGGTCTTGCCGTCCTTCTCGTAGGTGAACTCGCCACCGCAGAGGATGTTGAACGCGCTCCAGGCCCTCGCGTCGCAGGCTCTCGCCCCGCCGAAGTCAAGCGGATTGTAGGCGTCACTGAAGTCGAAGTCCTCGTCTTTGCCGCTGAAGTAGCCCATCTCCCTTGCGAAAGAGATCACGTCAGGGGCGTAGAGGCAGTTCTCCGGATCGTCCAGAGGGAAGGTCTGGATGCGGGCCTGGTTGGCGTGCGAGCAGATGTAGCCGTCAGGAATCCTTCTGGCCACCCACACGAAACCCTTGCGGACGTTCTTTCCGTCCTTCATCTCGCAGCCTTTTCCCACGAGATCCATGACCCAGGCCTCTTCCTTGTCCGCTATCGAGAAGGTCTCGCCTTCGGAAGCGTAGCCATATTCATTGGCAAGATCCACGATGACCTTTATGGCCTCCCTCGCGGTGCGGGCCCTCTGCAGGGCGACGTAGATGAGGGAGCCGTAGTCCATCACCGCCGTGGTGTCCTCCAGTTCGGGTCTTCCGCCCCAGGTGGTCTCTGCGATGATGAGCTGGTGTTCGTTCATGTTCCCGACCGTCTTGTAGGTGTGGGCCACCTGCGGGATGAAGCCCATCGGCTTGTAGGTGTCCCAGTTGATGATCTGGAGGTTTGAGCCGGCCTTCCAGTCCGCGGCCGGATGGAAGTAAAGCTCGCCGTACAGCACATGGGAGTCCGCCGCATAGGAGATGATGTTCGAGTTGTCGGCGCTCGCACCCCTTGTCACGATGATGTTGGTGCAGGCTTCCGCACTGTAACCAGCCGCCAGGGCGAGCAGGGTAGCCGTCAGCGCAAAGATGGTCGCGTGTCTTGACATTTTGTGATTAACTTATTAATGTTTAAATTTGTTCGTTTTAACGGCAAAAACAATTGCACGCCGCAAAAATAACTTGTAAAGATATGAAAAAAAAATTTCTTGCCGCCATTCTTTCGGTCTTATGTATGGTCTTTTCGGGACTGACCTCCTCCGCCCAGCAGCAACAGTCCGGGCCGGGCAGTCCGGAAGAGCAGGAAAAAAAGTTCAACGAGTACATCCAGAAAGAGGTTGACAGGCTCGAGTCCGTCCTCAATCTGGAGGACTGGCAGGTCTTCTATGTCGACTCCATTCTCACCCACGACTACCACGCTTTGCAGGACGAGACCAAGTCCCTTTCCGCAGCCAAGGTGACGAATTCCGACATCTACACCAGGGTCGCCGACAAATGGATGGAGAACATCTATGTGGCGATGAACAAGGTGCTGGACGAGACCCAGTGGGCGAAGTATCTGAAGGGCGGAGCGATGCGTGAGAAGAAGGCCCGTGAAAAAAGAAAGGCCAAGTTGGAGAGTACCGCTGCCAAACTGACGGAAAATGATTAAATTCGCGGAATTAATTCGGAAATATGAAAGAAGAGATAGAACAGCTGCTCGCGCAGGTTCGTGAGCTGAAGTGCAAAAGCGCCAAAGAGGTTGAAGAGGCCCGCGTAAGGCTTCTCGGAAAGAAAGGTGAGGTCACCAAGCTTTTCGAAGAGTTCAGGACCTACGGCCCGGAACTCAAGAAAGAGTTCGGCCGCAAGATCAACGAGCTCAAGCAGGCCGCCCAGGCCAAGATCGACGAGCTGAAGGAGCAGACCTCGTCCGAGACCGTGGCCGAAGGGTCCAAAGAGGATCTTTCGATGCCGGGAACTCCTTTCGAGCTCGGGTCCAGACATCCTGTCTCGATTGTCAGACAGCAGATCGTCGACATATTCAGAAAATTCGGCTACGATGTCGCCGAGGGTCCGGAAATCGAGGACGACTACCACGTCTTCGAGGCTTTGAATTTCCCTCCGAACCACCCTGCGAGGGACATGCAGGACACCTTCTTCGTTTCCACCGGGCATCCTGACCCGCTGCTTCTGAGGACGCACACTTCTTCAGTGCAGGTCCGCGCGATGGAGTCGATGAAGCTTCCTATCCGCGTCATCTGCCCTGGCCGCGTGTTCAGGAACGAGGCGATCTCCGCCCGCGCCCACTGCATCTTCCATCAGGTCGAGGGTCTCTACATCGATGAGAACGTGACCTTCGCCGACCTCAAGCAGGCTATCCTGCTGTTCGCCCGCGAGATGTTCGGTCCGGACACCGCTATCCGTATGAGGCCGTCTTACTTCCCGTTCACCGAGCCTTCAAGCGAGGTTGACGTAAGCTGCAACATCTGCCACGGCAAGGGCTGCAACATCTGCAAGGGGACCGGCTGGC
>CAVJKE010000120.1:0-6140 GCA_963649695.1 bacterium | reverse complement strand
CCTGTAAGGGGCTGCATGGTCATCAAGCCTTATGGCTATGCCATCTGGGAGAAGATGCAGCGTGCCCTTGACGACATGTTCAAGGAGACCGGCGCGGTGAACGCCTATTTCCCTCTTTTCATCCCGAAGTCATTCTTCAGCAGGGAGGCCGAGCACGTGGCCGGCTTCGCCAAGGAATGCGCCGTGGTGACCCATCACAGGCTTATGAACGACCCTGACGGCAACGGTGTCGTGGTGGATCCGTCCGCCAAGCTGGAGGAGGAACTGATCGTCAGGCCTACGTCCGAGACCATCATCTGGAGTACCTACAAGAACTGGATCACTTCCTGGAGAGACCTGCCTATCATGTGCAACCAGTGGGCGAACGTCGTCCGCTGGGAGATGCGCACGAGGCTCTTCCTCCGTACCGCCGAGTTCCTCTGGCAGGAGGGCCACACGGCCCACGCCACGGCCCAGGAGGCCCAGGAAGAGGCTCAGAGGATGGTCGGTGTGTACGCCAAGTTCGCGAGAGAGTACCTCGCCCTGCCTGTCATCGTGGGCCACAAGAGCCCTAACGAGAGGTTCGCGGGCGCTCTCGACACTCTGACGATCGAGGCTATGATGCAGGACGGAAAGGCCCTGCAGGCCGGCACCTCGCATTTCCTCGGCCAGAATTTCGCCAAGTCGTTCGATGTGAAGTACACGGACAAGGAAGGCCAGCAGCAGTATGTCTGGGCCACTTCCTGGGGTGTTTCCACAAGACTTATGGGAGCTCTCGTGATGGCTCACGGCGACGACAACGGCCTTGTTCTTCCTCCGGCTCTCGCTCCGATCCAGGTCGTGATGGTGCCTATCTACAAGACTGACGAGGACCATACGAAGATTCTTGAGAAGATGGACCAGCTGAAGAAAGCCCTCGAGGCTGAGGGACATACCGTCAAGATCGATGACCGCGACACCCTCCGCCCGGGCTTCAAGTTCGCCGAATGGGAACTCAAGGGAGTTCCGGTACGTCTCGCTATGGGACCGCGCGACCTTGAGAACGGCACCGTCGAGGTGCACAGACGCGATACTCTTGAGAAGCAGACCGTGGCTCTTGAAGGTCTGGACAAGTCGATAGCGGCCCTTCTGGACGACATCCAGAAGACGATCTACAAGAAGGCTTACGATTTCAGGGCCGCCAATGTGGAGAAATGCGACGACTGGGAGGAGTTCAAGGCCAAGATCGGCACGGGCAAGTTCCTGCTCTGCCACTGGGACGGCACCGCCGAGACCGAGCAGAAGATCAAGGACGAGACCAAGGCGACGATCAGGTGCATTCCTGTGGACAGTTTCGTCTGCGAGGAGGAGGGCAAGGACATCTATTCCGGCAAGCCTTCAAAGCAGAGAGTCGTGTTCGCCATCTCATATTAATATTAATTGAATCTGACAGGGAAAACTGTGTGGACTATGAAGAAGATTTGCAAGATCATCGCCGCCGTGGCTCTGGCGCTTGCGTCAGCGGGCGCCGCTTCGGCGCAGACTGAGAACAACACCCAGTCGGCGGCGGCAGCGGCGGCAAGGATGCTGACGCAGACCCAGGAGACCAAGACGGAGACCCCGAAACCGGATTACTGGACAAGGTCCCTGATGACGAACCTCAACTTTGTCCAGAGCAGTTTCACGAACTGGGCCAAAGGAGGTTACAACAATTACGCCCTCAGCGCCTACATCGACGGCAACGCCAACTGGAAGAAGGGCGAGATGTACTGGAACAACCGTCTCCAGCTGGACTACGGCTTCCTCTACTCGGCGGACAAGCCTATCCTCCAGAAAAACAAAGACCGCATACTCCTTGAAAGCACCTGGGGCTACAAGGCCACCAAGACCTTGAACTACTCGGCCAAGTTCACTTTCCTGAGCCAGTTCGCCAACGGCTACAACTATCCGACCCCGGCGGTCGAAGGTGACGAGGAACCGTCCAGCAAGGACTGGAAGAACGCCCGCGTGCTGAAGTCCGGACTCTTCTCTCCTGGAACGGTCAATCTCGGTCTCGGTATCGACTGGGTGCCGAACAAGTGGCTGACCGTCAACCTTGCCCCTCTCACAGGCGGTTTCACTATCGTCGGTTCGGAGAGGCTGAGGAAGAACAACGGTATGGACAGGAAGAAGGACTACAGCGACGCAGAGGCCTATCCTGACGAGAAGGACGAGCAGGGAATCTACTACACGACAGGCCGTTACTACAAGCCGGCCAGGTTCGAGTTCGGTGCCCAGCTGACCGCCGACGCCAAGGTCAAGGTCAATGACAATTTCGAAGGCTCCACGCATCTGCTTCTGTTCTCCAACTACCTGAAGAACCCTCAGAACATCCGCGTGAACTGGGACACCCGTATGATGTGGAAGATCAGCCGCTTCTTCTCGCTGAACCTTACCACCAACCTTATCTACGACGACACCGTGCTGATCGTCGACAAAGACCACACAGACTGTGACGGCCACAGGAGGGTGCAGTTCGCCCAGGCCCTTCAGTTCGGCTTCACCTACACGTTCGCGAGCAAGAAATAACTGTCCCCGACCATGCAGGAAAGGTTTGACAGAATCTTGAGGGAGCTGCTTCCCGAAGGGGAGGCGGCTCTTCTTGCTGTCAGCGGAGGGGTGGATTCGATGTGCCTGGCGGACCTGTTCCTCAATTCCTCTCTGCATCCGGATTTCGCGGTGGCGCATTGCGATTTCCATCTTCGAGGGGAGGACAGCCTCGCCGACGAGGCCCTGGTCAGGGAATGGGCGGAAAGCCACGGAAGGATATTCATGAAAAAGGACTTTGACACTCTGGGGTACGCCGCTGAAAAAGGCGTGAGCGTCGAGATGGCCGCGAGAGAACTGCGCTATGCGTGGTTCGGGGAGGTCTGCCGCGGGCGAGGGATCTCTTTCCTTGCCGTGGCGCACAATGCTAACGACAATGCGGAGACTCTGATTCTGAATCTGTTGCGGGGAACGGGAGTGCGAGGGGCGTGCGGAATGCGGACAGCCTCTCCGTTGTCCGGTGCGCCCGGCGTCACCATCCTCCGCCCTCTCCTCAGTTTCCCGAGGAAGGAGATTTCTGAATATGCCGTCTCGCGGGGGTTGCATTGGCGCGAGGACCGGACCAACGCCGACTCGTCCTACAAGCGCAACCGCATCCGCAACGAGATCTTCCCGCTTTTCGAAAAACTGAACCCGTCGTTCCTGAACACCCTTGGCGAGGATATGGAGCGGTTCGCCCAGGTACAGGCCGTGGCGGACGATTTCCTCGAGGCGGTCGAAAACGAGGCCGTGACCCGCTCCGGCGAAGGCTTGCCGGAAATTGATTTCCAGCGGCTTATGGCAAGACGGAATTGGGAATATGCCCTTTTCCGCATCCTTGAGCCTTACGGCTTCACCGCCTCCGCCGCCGGCGATGTGGCTGACCTGCTCAAAAAGGGCGGCACTGTCAGCGGGAAGCGGTTCTACTCCAATGAATATCTTGCCGTGACCTGCGGCCGTTCCATAGCTGTGGTCCGGCGGGAGAGGTCTGAAACATCTGACGGACAGGAAGTTCTGGTGACGGGTCCGGGAGAATATTCATTGAAAGGAGTCAGGTTTTCGGTCGCGGAGGACGGCGACGTGTCCGTTGTCAAGACAGCTCCGGGGGAGACCAGGTTCGACTCTTCGGCCGTTCCCTTCCCGTTCATCGTGCGCGGCTGGAGGCAGGGCGACTGGATGAGACCGCTGGGACTCAAGGGCAGCAAGAAGCTGAGCGACCTGTTCGTCGACCTGAAGATGGGTGTGCCGGACAAAGAGAAAGCCCTCGTCATCGCTGGCGAAGGCTCTCACGTTCTCTCGCTTGTGGGTCACCGCATCGATGACTCCATCAAGGTGACGGGCCGCACGGCTTCCGTCACTGTGATCCGTATACTTTAATATTACTTTATTCAACTTTCGCAAGTAACTAAATGCATATGGCAGAAATACCTTATCACACGTTCGAGGGGTCTCGCGAAAAAAATCAGTTTACGTTACCCCTTTCCTAAATCCCTCCCCTCGGGGGAGGGACTTGCTCCGTCACATAAGTGACGGGAAATAAGGTGTTTCGCACATGCGAAACTTAAATTACTTTATTTCGATTTCGAAAGGCATTCTTGCGAAGAGGAGGTCTCCCTGGCCGTCGGTCCAGGTCTTCTTCCAGTCAAGAAGCGTCGCGGCCACCTTCTCGAAAGGTGTACCCTCGAAGATGTTGGCGACGGCCTCTTCGGTTCCGGCGCTCTGGCCGAACTGCTGCATAAGCTGCTCCATAAGGGTCAACGGCTTAGGATAGCCGGTCACGTTCCAGGCTGAGACATCAGGGTCTCCTGCCATGGAGGCGGCGTAGGCGATGGCGTCCTCGAGAGTTCCGATCTCATCCACAAGTCCGATCCTGATCGCGTCGGATCCTGTCCAGACACGGCCCTGGGCTATGCTGTCGACAGCTTCGAAGGTCTTGCCGCGCCCTTCGGCCACGATGCCGACGAACTGGTTGTAGATGTCATCCACGTAGATCTGCATCCAGGCCGTCTCCTGCTCGTCGAAAGGTCTGGTGAGCTGGAGCATGTCGGAATGCTTGTGCGACTTGACAGGCACCATGTTCACGTGGGCCACCTCCTTGAGGGTCTTGCTGAACTCAGGGATGGCTGAGAACACGCCGATCGAGCCGGTCAGGGTGGTGGCGTTGGAGAAGATGTGGTCGCAGCCGTTGGAGATCCAGTAGCCGCCGGAAGCGGCGTAGTCACCATAAGAAGCTACGACAGGCTTCACGGCCTTGGTCAGGTCGATCTCTTCCTTGATCTTGCTGGCAGCCAGCACGGTGCCGCCAGGGGAGTTGACCCTGAACACAACGGCCTTGACGGTCGAGTCGGCGCGGACCTTGGCGATGATCGAGGCGAAACGGTCTCCGCTGATGTTGTTCGGGTCGTCCTGCTCCACGATGTTGCCGTCGGCGTAGATGACTGCGATCTTTTTCTTGGCGGAGGAAGTCACGGCGTTGGCGGCTGCATATTCATTGAAATCAATGAACTTGACATCCTTGTAGCTGCTCTTGGATGCGAGGTCCGCGATCTTGGTCTTGTATTCCTCGACGCTGAGGACCGCGTCGGCGAGATTGTGCTTCACCATGTCCTCAGGGAGGGCGATGGAAAGATTGTCGATGAAGTAGTTGAGCGAGTCGACGCTGATGCCCCTGCTCTCGGCCGTGCCTTCGGCGATGGTCTCCCACATCGAGTCGATCATCTCCTGGTTCTGCTCCATGTTTTCCGGACTCGGGGCGTTCTTGATGTACGTCTCGCCGGCGCTCTTGTACTTGCCGTGGCGGATGAGCTGGTAGTTGACTCCAAGCTTGTCAAGCAGGTCCTTGAGGAACATCATCCTGCCGCTGATTCCGACCATGAACATGTTGCCGCCGTGGTGGCTGGTCGTGTAGATCTTGTCGGCTACCGAGGCGATGTAGTAGGAGCCGGATGTGAAAGCTTCTCCGTAGGCCACGACAGCCTTGCCGCTCTTTCTGAACTCAGTGAGGGCCTTGCGGAGTTCCTCCATCTTGGTGATGCTGCTGGCGATGCCGTCGGTCTTCAGGAGAATGTACTCGACACCGGGGTCTTCGGCGGCTTTGTGGATGGCGTTGGCAGCGTCCAGAATGCCGACCTGAGCGGTCGTCGATCCGCCCTTGAGGGCGGCCATCGGGCTGGCCTCGCTTGTCTGCTCGGTTATCGCGACATTGGCCAGGTCGAGAAGAAGCACGCCGTCTTTAGGAAGCGTCGACGTGGAGGTCGCTCCTATGGCGGCCATCGAACCCAGCATCATGAAAAACATAACGGCCTTCACGATGCCCCAGATGATAAGGCCGCAGATCACGGCCAGCACCCATTTGAAAAAATCTTTCATAAATATTACTTAATATTCCTTTTTGTTTGAAGCAAGAATACGCGAAGTTAAGCAACTTCTTTGACATTCAACCATTATATTTTCAATTCGCCGCCCCGCCGGCGGCATCTCTTTCCTTCTTTGAACGGACATATTCCTTTACTCAACTTTCGCAAGTGGCAAAATGCCTGTGATAAAATACCTTATCCCACGTCCGGAGAGCATTGCCCGTGAAAAATCATTTTACGTTACCCTCTCCCTAAATCCCT